>NZ_JWAK01000017.1:66039-159033 GCF_001069335.1 Streptococcus sp. 1171_SSPC | reverse complement strand
AATCCAAAGACAATTGAGAGGCTAGGACTTTTGTCCCAGCCTCTTTTTGCTTTCTGTCGGAGCTAGTCTTTTAGGGGCAGTCGTGCTATAATCGTACTAGCAGATTATTGAAGGAGAAATTCATGAATCAAACAGTTGAATATCTAAAAGAACTCACAGCCATCGCATCACCGACAGGCTTTACAGAAGAAGTAGCAGCTTACTTGGTCAAGACCTTGACAGACATGGGCTACAGCCCTGTTCGGACAGCTAAAGGAGGCGTAACCGTCGTCCTCAAGGGTGAGAATGACGAGCAACACCGCTACATAACGGCCCATGTGGATACTTTGGGAGCAATTGTCCGTGCAGTGAAACCAGATGGCCGTCTCAAACTGGATCGCATCGGGGGCTTCCCTTGGAACATGATCGAAGGGGAAAACTGTACGGTCCATGTTGCCAATACAGGAAAGACACATTCGGGTACTATCCTTGTCCACCAAACCTCTTGCCACGTCTACAAGGATGCGGGAACTGTAGAGCGGACCCAGGACAATATGGAAGTGCGCTTGGACGAAAAAGTGACCAATGAGAAAGAAACGCGTGACTTGGGGATCGAAGTCGGAGACTTTATCAGCTTTGATGCTCGGACCATTGTCACAGATACTGGCTTTATCAAGTCTCGTCATCTGGATGACAAGGTCAGCGCTGCTATCTTGCTCAATCTCCTACGCGTCTACAAGGAAGAAGGCGTGACCCTACCAGTGACGACTCACTTTGCCTTTTCTGTCTTTGAAGAAGTGGGGTATGGGGCTAACTCCAGCATCCCAGCTCAAGCGGTTGAATATTTGGCAGTGGACATGGGGGCCATGGGAGATGACCAGCAGACAGACGAGTACACGGTTTCTATCTGTGTCAAAGATGCTTCTGGACCTTACCACTATGGTTTCCGCCAGCACTTGGTGGCCTTGGCCAAGGAGCAGAACATCCCTTACAAACTGGATATCTATCCTTTCTATGGCTCGGATGCCTCTGCAGCCATGAGCGCAGGTGCAGAAGTCAAGCATGGTCTTCTCGGAGCAGGGATCGAGTCTAGCCACTCTTATGAGCGGACCCACGTGGATTCTGTCGTGGCGACAGAGCGTATGGTCGATGCCTATATCAAGAGCGACTTGGTGAAATAAGCTTCATTTTCAAGGTTAAAAAAAGATTAAATCTGCCTGGTCAAGTTGACTGGGTAGATTTTTTAGGATAAACTGTCAAAAAATTCTTGACATCCCCAAAAAATGTAGTAGAATATGTAGTAAATCAGAAAGTAGCTAGTCTAAGATTTTCAGGGAGCCTGCGGGTATTGTGAGCAGGTAGTCGGGATTAGTGAACATTGGGCTGATTGTTTAGAGTAGGAGAGGATAACACATATTCTTCTCGGTAGGCACCCCTTATCGTGCAACTCCTTGTTAGAGGAGATAGAGATAATGGTCGCTTTCTACCCTTTTGACCATTAACTGAGGTGGTACCGTGTTAAACCCGATTTAATGCCCTCACAGAGTGTTACTCTGTGAGGTTTTTTTATTCTGTTGAAGTTGGTCAGCTTGCTAACTTCGAAGAGTATTGGATGTGCTTGGACCAGGACTTGCATCGCTTTATCCCTAGGAAAAGAAAGGAATTCCTATGAAAAAAATTTTACCAGCTGATACCTTAACCCCCATTCTAGCCTACATGCGTGTCCAAGGTGACCATAAGGTCATCCTTGAGTCGATCCCGCGTGAGAAGGAGAATGCCCGCTTTTCTATCGTGGCCTACAATCCAGTATTTGAGGTGACCTATCAGGATGGCATCCTGTATGAGAATGGCAAGGTGCTGGAGCAAGATCCTTTTGACTACCTCCACCAGGTAACGGTAAAGGGGCTGACGTCTGATCTTCCTTTCGCCGGTGGGGCCATCGGTTTTGCAGGCTACGATATGATCGGAGTCTATGAAGAGATTGGATCCATTCCTCAGGATACTATCGGAACGCCAGATATGCATTTCTTCATCTACGAGTCCTATTTGATTTTTGATCACAAGAAGGAAAAAGTCTATGTGGTGGAAGACAATATCTACTCTGGTCGAAGCAATGATGCGGTCCGCCAATCACTGGGGCAAGTGGTGACCGATCTGCAAACCCAAGCGCCCAACGAGTTCACCCCTCAGGCCTTGCAGGCCCTCCACTTCACCAACCATATCGAGAAGGAAGTCTTTATGGAAATGGTGGATAAGGCCAAGAAACTGATCCGTGAAGGTGATATGTTCCAATGTGTCCTCAGTCAACGCTTCTCAGCAGATTTTGAAGGTGATCCCTTGGATTATTACCGGAATTTGCGCGTGACCAATCCATCCAACTATCTTTATTTCTATGACTTTGGCGACTACCAGATCATTGGAGCCAGTCCTGAAAGTCTGGTATCGGTGAAAAAGGGAGAGGTGACCACTAATCCGATCGCAGGAACGCGACCTCGTGGAGCGACGGAAGAAGAGGACCAAGCCCTGGCTCATGAACTCCTCCACGATATCAAGGAGACAGCTGAACACCGCATGCTGGTGGATCTGGGACGCAATGATATTGGGAAAATCGCCCAAAATGGGACGGTCGAAGTGACCAAGTATATGGAAGTGGAGTATTTCCGCTATGTCATGCACCTGACCAGTGTGGTCAAGGGGCAACTCCTTCCTCACCTAACAGCCCTGGATGCCCTTAAGGCTACACTACCAGCGGGAACAGTCTCTGGAGCTCCTAAGATTCGGGCCATGCGTCGGATCTATGAGTTGGAACAGGAAAAACGTGGGGTCTATGCGGGTGCGATCGGCTACCTCTCCGCGACAGGGGACATGGACTTTGCCATTGCTATCCGAACCATGATCCTCAAGAATCAAAAGGCCTATGTCCAGGCAGGAGCAGGGATTGTCTATGACAGTGTTCCGGAGAATGAATTTTACGAGACGATTAACAAGGCAAAATCGATGACAAGAATAGGAGATGTTCAATGATTTTATTAGTGGATAATTACGATTCCTTCACCTATAATTTGGCCCAATACTTGGGAACTTTTACAGAGGTCGAAGTCTTGCGAAATGATGATGAGCGCTTGTATGGGCAGGCGGAAGTGGCAGATGGCCTCGTCTTCTCCCCAGGTCCAGGCTGGCCAGCAGATGCTGGGAAAATGGAAGCCATGATCAAGGACTTTGCAGGTAAGAAACCTATGTTGGGGATTTGCTTGGGGCATCAAGCCCTGGCGGAGACCTTTGGTGGCAAGTTGCGCTTGGCTAAGAATGTCATGCATGGCAAACAAAGCCAGATTACCTTTGAAACGCCATCTCCCATTTTCAAAGATATTGAGAATGATGTACCCATCATGCGTTACCATTCTATCGTCGTTGACCAAATGCCAGAAGAATTTGAAGTTACGGCCATTACCACGGACGACCAAGAAATCATGGCCATTCAACACAAGAGCCTGCCCATCTACGGACTTCAGTATCATCCTGAGAGTATCGGCAGTCCAGATGGTCTAAAAATGATCGAAAATTTTGTGAAGCTGGTCCTAGACTAGACCAGCAGTTCCAAGCAGATAAAATTTCAATTGAATCGTGTAGAAAAGACAAGAGGAAACCTTTATGAAAGAATTATTCTTACAAATCTCTAATCGCCAAGACTTGACGCAAGAGCAGGTCCAAGAAGTCTTTGATCAAATCTTGCAAAACCAACTATCAGAAAGTCAAATCGCTGCCTTTTTGATGGGACTCAAAACCAAGGGAGAAACAGCAGACGAAATTACTGGAATTGTACGCGCCTTAAAGGCCCATGCGACGATATTGCCAGAGACCTTCTCAGATGCCATGTGTAACTGTGGGACTGGTGGTGACCAATCCTATAGCTTTAACATTTCGACGACCGTTTGCTTCGTTTTGGCTGCTGGAGGGATCCGCATGGCTAAGGCCGGCAATCGCTCTGTTTCTTCTAAGTCAGGCTCTGCAGATGTCCTAGAAGCGCTGGGTATCAACGTGGCTGCCTCACCAGAGACCCTCTCTAAAGCCTTGGACGAGGTTGGCTTGGCCTTTATCTTTGCGCAAACCATGCATCCGGCTATGCGCTTCATTGGCCCTGCTCGTCAAGCGATGGGGATTCCAACCATTATGAACCTGGTCGGTCCTCTTGCCAATCCATTAGATCTAGAAACCCAACTCATGGGGCTTTATCGTGTCGAGTTGCAAGAGCTTGTCGCGCGTGCCATCCAGCAACTGGGACGCAAACGTGCCGTCGTCATCACTGGTCCTGACAATATGGACGAAGCAGCTCTTTATGGAACCAATACCTATACTCTCCTAGAAGACGGCAAGATCAGCCAGCATACCTTTACCTATGAAGATCTGGGGATGGACAAGGTGGAGCTGTCTGAAATAACTGGTGGCGATGCCAAGGAAAATGCTGAAATTCTTCTCAGTGTCTTGAAGAATGAGGCTAGCCCTTATCTGGAAACGACAGTTCTCAATGCTGGTCTTGGCTTTTATGCCAATGGAAAAGTGGCAAGCATCAAAGAAGGTGTGGAGCTTGCGCGTCAATTGATTGCAGATGGTTCTGCCCTTGCTAAATTGCAACACTTACAAGAGGTTCAAGTATGAGTAAAGCCTTTCTACCGACAATCCTAGAACAAAAAGAAAAAGAAGTGGCGCAACTGGTCATGGAAGACCTCCAGCCTCTTCGTCAAACCTATCGTCTCTATGATTTTCTCAAGAGCCATCAAGAGCACTTGCAGATCATTGCTGAGGTGAAGAAAGCCAGCCCTAGTATGGGGGATATTAACTTGGATGTGGATATTGTCGCCCAAGCCAAGACCTATGAAGAAAACGGGGCAACCATGATCTCAGTCCTGACGGACCAAGTCTTTTTCAAGGGAGATCTAGACTACCTTCGTGAGATTTCTTCCCAGGTGTCAATTCCAACCTTGGCCAAGGACTTTATCATTGATGAGAAGCAAATTGTTCGCTCTCGCAATGCTGGAGCGACGGTTATTCTCTTGATTGTCGCAGCATTGCCAGAAGCACGGCTCAAAGAACTCTATGACTTTGCGACAGGGCTTGGTTTGGAAGTGCTTGTAGAGACCCATAACTTACCTGAGCTCGAAATCGCCCATCGGATTGGGGCGGACATCATTGGGGTCAACAACCGGAACCTGGTCACCTTTGAGACGGATCTGAATACCAGTCTTGAATTGTCCATACATTTCAAAGATCAGCCGGTTTATATATCGGAGTCCGCTATTTTTAATGGGGCAGATGCAGCTCTAGTCGCTCCCTACTTCAATGGAATCTTGGTAGGGACTGCCCTCATGACAGCAGGAGATGTAGCAGAAAAGGTCAAGGAGTTACAAATTGACAAAGGTTAAAATATGCGGCCTGTCTACAGCGGAAGCCGTGGAGACGGCTGTCCTAGCAGGAGCGGACTATATCGGCTTTGTATTCGCTAAGAGTAAGCGGCAAGTCAGTCTGGAGCAAGCCCACGAATTGGCGAGACTGGTGACTGGTCCGACCAAAATTGTCGGAGTCTTTGTCTCACCCAGTCTAGAGGACTTGGAGCAAGCCATTTCTCAGGTTCCCTTAGACATTGTTCAGATTCATGGAAATTTTGATGAAGCTCTGATACCAAAGATTTCAGTTCCCGTCATTCGAGCAATCCAGCTCAGTAATCAGGAAGCCCAAATGTCAAGTCAGGCAGATTATCTGCTCTTTGATGCTCCAGTAGCTGGGAGTGGGCAAACCTTTGATTGGAACTTGCTGAAAGATCAGAAGATCAGGCAGGACTTCTTTATTGCAGGGGGCTTGACAGTGGACAATGTTCGCCAAGCTCGAGAGACCTTTCAGCCCTATGCCTTGGATGTCTCTTCGGGGGTCGAAACAGACGGACACAAAGATATAGAAAAGATAAAAGCATTTATAGAAGGAGCGAAAGCATGAACTATCAACTACCGGATGAAAAAGGGTTTTATGGAAAATTTGGGGGCCAGTTTGTCCCAGAAACCCTGATGACAGCTGTGATCGAACTGGATAAGGCATACCGAGAAGCCAAAGCAGATCCAAGCTTTCAAGCGGAATTGGATGACTTGCTCAAGAATTATGTAGGGCGGGAGACTCCACTTTACCATGCAAAAAGCCTCTCCAAGCACATCGGTGGAGCACAAATCTATCTGAAACGGGAAGACCTCAACCATACAGGGGCCCACAAGATTAACAATGCTCTTGGTCAGGTCTTGCTGGCTAAACGGATGGGCAAGAAGAAGATCATCGCGGAGACAGGAGCTGGTCAACACGGAGTTGCAACAGCGACGGCAGCAGCACTCTTTGAGATGGAGTGTACCATCTACATGGGAGAAGAAGATGTCAAACGCCAAGCCCTCAATGTCTTTCGGATGGAACTCTTGGGAGCAAAAGTCCATAGTGTGACAGATGGATCGCGCGTGCTGAAAGATGCGGTCAATGCGGCCCTTCGTGCATGGGTAGCTGGGATTGATGATACCCACTACATCATGGGATCTGCCCTTGGACCAGCTCCCTTCCCAGAGATTGTCCGAGATTTTCAATCCGTGATTGGTAAGGAAGCCAAACGTCAGTTTGCTGAAGTCTCGGGTGGAAAACTTCCTGACGCGGTGCTAGCTTGTATCGGTGGAGGTTCCAATGCCATTGGCATGTTCTACCCCTTTGTAGAAGACGAATCTGTAGGCATGTACGGAGCAGAAGCCTCTGGTCTTGGTTTGGATACGGACAAACACGCAGCGACCTTTGCCAAAGGTCGTCCAGGAATCCTTCACGGAGCCTTGATGGAAGTGCTTCAAGATGCCCATGGACAGATCATGGAGGCTTTCTCTATCTCTGCTGGATTGGATTATCCTGGTGTGGGGCCAGAGCATTGTTATTTCAATGAAATTGGCCGGGCTACCTATGATTCCATCACGGATGAAGAAGCCCTCGAAGGATTTAAGTTGCTCTCTCGTTTGGAGGGGATCATTCCAGCATTGGAGTCCAGTCATGCTATCGCTCTAGCGCAAAAAGTCGCAGCAAAAATGACTCCGGACCAAACTCTTATCATCTGTCTATCTGGTCGTGGAGACAAGGATGTCATGCAGGTGAAAGAACGGTTTGAAGCAGAAGGGAAGTAGAGATGACCAAAACACTAACACAGCATTTACAAGCTATTAAAGACAGCAAGCGTGGGATCTTCGTCCCTTACATCATGGCGGGGGATCATGAGAAGGGACTCGATGGCCTCTTTGATACTATTCAGCTCTTGGAAGAAAGTGGAGCATCGGCTATTGAAGTGGGGATTCCCTGGTCGGACCCTGTAGCGGATGGGCCAGTCATCGAGATGGCTGGGCAACGCAGTTTGGCCAAGGGAGTGACCTTAACCGCTATTGTAAAAAAACTCCAAGAACAAGCGACCAAGATTCCCCTGGTCATTATGACCTATATCAATCCAGTCTTCCAATATGGGATAGAAGCTTTTATAAAAGAATTGGCTTCTACCTCCGTCAAAGGCTTGATCATTCCAGATCTGCCAAATGAACATGCGGATATGATAGCACCTTACTTGGAAGGGAGTGATATTGCCCTTGTACCCCTGGTCAGCTTGACCACAGGCATCGAACGCCAAAAGGCCTTGATCCAAGAAGCAGAAGGCTTTATCTATGCGGTAGCCATCAATGGAGTTACTGGAAAAATGGGCAATTACCGGGACGATTTGGATCAGCACTTGGCGACCTTGAGAGACTTGGCCACTATTCCAGTTCTGACAGGATTTGGGGTCTCCACCCAAGAAGATATCCAACGCTTTAATCAGGTATCGGATGGTGTCATCGTAGGCTCGAAAATTGTTCGGGACCTTCATGAGGGCAAAACCAGCGATGTTAAGGATTTTGTAGACTATGGTTCACACTTTAATAAATGCTAAGGATAAGAAAAATTACAAAATTTAATAAATTTTCAGAAAATTACTTCTCTTCTGAAAATCTTTGTGGTATAATCTTAAGACAACCTTAAAAATTTATTAGGAGTAAACAATGAAAAAAAGAAATGTCATTGCTCTTGCAGGAGTAGCTCTTCTTTCAGCAGGTATTCTTGCAGCATGTTCTGGTGGTTCTAAATCATCAAGCTCAAGCTCAAAATCAAGTGAAGCAGGTCAAAAATTCTCTTACGTCTATGAGACAGAACCTGAAAACTTGAACTACATCACATCTGGTAAAGCTGCAACCCACGAAATCACAGGGAACTTGATTGATGGTTTGTTTGAAAACGACAAGTATGGAAATTTAATTCCTTCACTTGCTAAAGATTGGACAGTTTCTCAAGATGGCTTGACTTATACTTACAAACTTCGTGATGATGCCAAATGGTATGATTCAGAAGGGGAAGAGTATGCGGATGTGACAGCAGATGACTTCGTTGCAGGGATCAAGTATGCCGCTGACCACAAGTCTGAAATGCTCTACATCATTCAAAACTCTATCAAGGGCTTGAATGATTATGTTGAAGGTAAGACTTCAGACTTCAAAAATGTAGGTATTAAAGCAGTCGATGATCATACCCTTCAAATCACTTTGAACCAGGCAGAGCCTTTCTGGAATTCTAAGTTGACTCTTGGGATCACTTTCCCAATCAATGAGAAATTCGTAGAATCTAAAGGGGATAAATTTGCCCAAGCAAGTGACACTAGCTCTCTTCTTTACAATGGTCCATACATCTTGAAGAGCTTCACTTCTAAATCATCTATCGAGATGAGCAAGAATGAAAACTACTGGGATAAGGACAATGTTCACATCACAGACGTTAAGCTCGAATACTATGATGGACAAGACCAAAGTAAATTGGCGAACTCATTTGAGGACAACGCTCTTAGCCTTGCTAAATTGTTCCCAACTGGACCTGGATTTACAGACCAAGCTAAGAAGTTTAAAGATGAAATCATCTACACTCCTCAAGATGCCAGCACCTTCGTTATCGGTGTGAATATCGACCGTCAGTCTTACAAGTACACTGCAAAAACAACAGATGAAGAAAAATCATCTACTAAGAAAGCTCTTTTGAACAAAGACTTCCGTCAATCAATCAGCTTTGCCTTTGACCGTGAAGCCTATGCTGCCCAAGCGAATGGTAAAGATGGAGCAAGCAAACTGATCCGTAACTTGTACATCCCACCTACATTCGTTCAAGCTGATGGTAAGACCTTCGGTGAGATGGTTAAATCTGAGTTGGTGACTTATGGAGACGAGTGGAAAGATGCAAATCTTGACGATGGTCAAAATGGTCTTTACAACGAAAAACAAGCCAAAGAAGAGTTTGCCAAAGCGAAATCTGCACTTGAAGCAGATGGCGTGAAATTCCCAATTCACTTGGATATGCCAGTAGACCAAACGACTCAATCTAAGGTTCAACGTGCTCAATCCTTCAAACAATCGGTTGAAAGTACGCTTGGAAAAGAAAATGTCGTTGTCGATATCCATATGGTATCAAAAGAAGATCTCTTGAACGTGACCCTCTTTGCTGCTAAAGCAGAAGACGAAGATTGGGATATCTCAGATAACGTTGGATGGAGCCCTGACTATCAAGACCCATCAACTTACCTTGATATCTTGAAAGCTTCTTCTGGTGAAAACACTCGTACCTTCCTTGGATTTGACCCAAGCGAAAACAATGAGGCAGCTAAGAAAGTTGGCTTGTACGACTTTGAGAAGATGGTAACAGAAGCAGGAGCTGAAACACAAGACCTTAACAAACGTTATGAGAAATATGCTGCAGCTCAAGCTTGGTTGACAGATAGTGCTTTGGTTATCCCAACCACTTCTAAGACTGGTCGTCCATTCTTGACTCGTGTTGTACCATTCTCAGCACCATTTGGCTGGACCGGTGGTAAAGGGAAAGACAACGTTGTCTACAAAGGTATGGAACTTCAAGACAAGGCTGTAACAACCGAAGACTACAACAAAGCTCTTGAAAAATGGAAGAAAGAGCAAGCAGAGTCTAACCAAAAAGCTCAAGAAGAATTAAAAGATCACGTGAAATAAATATCTTTTGATCGAGGCAAATTTGCCTCGATTTTTTTCTTGTTTAGAATTTGCTATAAAAGCGCTTACATAGTATAATAGCTGTATTGATTACAAAATAGTGAGGTCTCTTTTATGAAAAAGAAAACAGTGGTGTCCATGGTGGCTTCAAGCCTGCTACTAGCTCCATTTGTCTTAAATCAAGTGGTAGCAGCAGATGAGAACCTACCAGAGCTTGCTCCAACGAAAGAAGTCGTGACTCAGGTGGCTCCGGAGCCTGTAGCTTCTGAAGGAGCAGCTTCCCAATCTCAAACAGACCAGTCTGCATCCGGCCCAAGTGTGGATCCTAAGAAGGAAGTAGAGAGTTCTGAACCTGCAGGACCGAGTCCAATTGCTCCGGCAGAGGCGGAGGAGACTGGCCAGACAGTTGGACAAGAAAAGACCGTGACGGTAACTGAAAAAACAAACCTCCCACAGGCACCTCAGGGGGCAGGTGTCCCAGCTAGTCCAGCGGCTTCGACGGGAACATCAACTCCAGCGACAGGACAAGCCTTAACCTCTTACACAGGAAGCTTGGCAAATAGTGAGCTCAAGGATAAGGAATTAACGGTTCAAAATGCTGTTGATGAATTGCTTCAGTGGGCGGCGAAGGATCCTAAGCAGGCTGGTCAATCGGCTGCTGATCGGGAACGCTTTGCTAAGAGTCTAGGGATGATTAGCACTCAAGAGGACTTGAACCGCAAGGTCAGTCAAGAAGAGCTGACCAATATGTATAGCATTGCTAAGAAACTCTATGATGCCTATCGCTCTGAAAAGAAAGC
This sequence comes from Streptococcus sp. 1171_SSPC, assembly GCF_001069335.1. Taxonomy (NCBI): domain Bacteria; kingdom Bacillati; phylum Bacillota; class Bacilli; order Lactobacillales; family Streptococcaceae; genus Streptococcus; species Streptococcus sp. 1171_SSPC. The sequence goes on along the minus strand of NZ_JWAK01000017.1, from coordinate 148,169 downwards.
TCCTCTCTTTTTAAATGGGCGGGCTCAACCCATCTTTCCTTATACAAGTGGGGAAAAATCAGATGAAGACTATCACTATGAGGATAGCGAAATCGTCCGCTTCCCAGTCTATGTGGAGACCGATTACGATACAGATGCGGATGGCAAGCGGGACTTAGTCAAGGCCATTGTCCAGTTGCCTAAGGCAGTTGCCAGGGGAGACTTTAAGGCGGCGACCATTCTGGAAGCGCGTCCTTATGTAGCAGGAACCTTGGATGAGAACTATGTGACTCTTGAAAGCTTGGGCTTGCCGACAGATGGCTCCTATGATATGAAGAAGTTGCGGAATCAACCAGCTAAACGACAGGCTGTTGGAAACTCATCAACTGTAGATGCGGCTAAGAAGGCCAAGGCTTCGGATTGGTATTACTACAGTCCCTACGAGTATATCTATGACTACGAAAATCTCAACTGGTACGACTATTTCTTGGTCAGAGGCTATGCCTTTATCTCTAGTGCTGGGCTTGGTACCAAGGGATCAGAAGGATTTAACACCACAGGCTCTGATCTCGAAATCAATGCCTTTAAGAATATTATCGAGTGGGTCAATGGCAAGCGCAAGGCCTACACCGATAAGACTAGCAATGTTGAAATCAAGGCAGACTGGGCCACAGGAAATGTTGCCATGACCGGTCTATCCTGGGCTGGAACCACGACCTTTGGTGTGGCAAGTACAGGAGTCGAAGGCTTGAAGACCATCGTTCCAGCTGCTGGGATCGCTTCTTGGTATGACTATTTCAATAGTCAAGGAACAGCTTATGGGAACCCACCATATAGTGATTTATCTTGGTTGTCCCTCTATGTCGGTACTCGGATCCTAGATGAAAAAGACTGGGCAGGCATTTGGCAAAATTATGCCAACTATATCAACCAGCTCAACAAGGACCAAAATGCGCACGAACGCAATTACAGCGATGTCTGGAAGGAGCGGGATTATACCCTTCATCCTGAAAAATTCAAGACCAGTGCCCTCTTGGTTCACGGCTTGAATGATGACAACGTTAAAACCAAGCATTTTGAACTCATGTACGATGCCCTCAAGAAGGCAGGCCAAAATGTCAAGCTCTATCTCCACCAGGGAGACCACGTCTATCCAGCAGCCATGTCTCGTGGTTATGGTATCCAGGCCAATGGCCAAGATTTCTATGATCTTTTGAATACCTGGCTTAGTCATTACTTGTACGGGGTAGAGAATCAAGTTGACAAATTACCAGCTGTCTTGGCTCAAAACAACTATGACCCAAGCAAGTGGACCACTTATGATAACTGGAAGACTTCACAACGCCTCTTCCTCAATGCCCAGTCGAAACGCTTGGAAGAGACGATTTCAAGTGATTACGCAGGAGCTGGCATAGAGATTGCTAAACGCAACGAAACTGTGAGTCAAGGTTCTTCAAAAGCCAACATGACCTTTGTGTCAGAGGTGACAGAAGATACTACCATCAAAGGGCATATCCCAGTGCACTTCAAGGCAGCCCTGGCTAAGGGGCAAGGCAAAAACTTCCAGATCAATGCCCTTTTAGTCGACGTCTCTGATGAGGAATTTGATGTGGTCGGCAACGGTGGCGTCAAAGCAGATAAAAAAGCAGACGGCTTCTGGATGGGAAGTAACCTTTCTAATCTCTCTGTAGCAGAGTTTGAGACCATTAAGACTAAATACAAGGTCATTGCTAAAGGATGGATCAACCTGGCCAACCCTGAGTCTGGCTATGATTCAGCCAGCTCAAGAAATAGTATCGAGCCAAAAGTTGGAGAATTTCACGACTATACGGTCCATCTCCAACCAAACCTCTATACGGTTAAAAAGGGCCACAAATTAGCCCTAGTCTTCAATACCTATGATCCATCTGACTTAACCGTTGAAAATCCTTACGAAGTCACCTTCAAGACAGATTCTATCCGTGCGACCATTCCGATTGTAGAAGGGACGCGTTCGCAAGTAGCTACTTATCTTCCTAACGCAGCTGATACAGCATATGCTGCCCTTCCTGAGATTCAAGGAGCCAAATTGGTAGAACCAGCAGTTCATTACATTGAAGAATACCATCTGCCAGTCCTTCCAGAGCCTGAAAGATATGGTAGATCAGAGATTCCTGCTAGTACAAATCTTCGTCCACTCGTCAAAACGGCTGAGAAAGAAACTGCAAAACCAGAATCTCTATCTGTTGCTTATGGACAAACATTTGTCTATGAGACGGGTAAATCAGTAGTTCCAGCGCAAGAAAAAGCAGGTCAACTTCCTCAAACAGGCACTGAAGAGGAATGGATAGGATTCTATGGGTTAGGTACCCTCCTCTTGTCTAGCCTTCTTTTCTGGAAGAAAAAGAAAGAAGATGTCCAAGGCTGAGAACGTAGCAAATATTTCTAAAAACTAGAATTTTGGTGTAGAATAGAACTATCAATGAGAGATTAGTGGAAAGCACTGATCAAAGGAGGAACTATGGTACACGTACTAACAGATGCAACATTTGAACAAGAAACTAGCCAAGGCTTGGTCTTGGTCGACTTCTGGGCAACTTGGTGTGGTCCTTGTCGGATGCAGGCCCCAATCTTGGAACAGTTAGCAGAAGAGATTCATGAAGATGACTTGAAAATCTTTAAGATGGATGTGGATGAAAATCCAAACACTGCTCGTAACTTTGGCATCATGTCTATCCCAACACTCTTGTTCAAGAAAGATGGCCAAGTGGTGAAACAAGTCGCTGGTGTTCACACCAAAGAACAACTCAAAGCGATTGTTGCGGAATTAAGCTAAGATAAAAGGAGCCCTTGGCTTCTTAGCGTATCAAACTCGTTCATTTCCGATGATGGAAGTGGGCGAGTTTTTTCTTTTTATGAATTTGTTAACAGAATAAGATAAGGAATTGACAGCGCTTTCCTAAGGTGTTAGAATGAACCTGTGGTTTACTATAAAATATAAGAAAGAGAGTGGGACAGAAATCGGTAATTCGTTAGAATTCGATTTCGTCGTCTCACCTCCGCACAGTTGAGTAGGGCTGTAAAAGCTGATGAANNCAGCGTAGTAGAGCCCACTCAACCACTGCGTCTTGCTCGACAATTCAAAGACAATTGAAAGGCTAGAACTTTTGTCCCAGCCTCTTCAGTCAATTAAATTTTCTAGTTAGTCTGCTAAAATCCATACGCTGACGGAGCGTTCTGAGACTGGGAAATCAGCCCAGCCGTCTTCTTGGATTTGAACGGGTTCTTGGTAATTTCCTAGGGCATCGTAGTAGGTCTGTCTTGCATATGCTTGGCCGATTTCCATGCGTTTGGCAGATGCAGCCGCATTTGAAATCACGCAGGCGATAGGAGCAGACTCTTCCGTTCCAGAGCGAGTCCAACCAATGCAGTTAGGATCATCAAAGTAGTCCCTTTGTTCACCGTAGGATAAGTCTTTGCGGATACGAAGGAGTTGATCAAGCTCGGCTTGGAAATCCTGCTGGGCAAAGTCTCCTGAAATCCCGTAATAGTCTCCGTAAAAGACACATGGAAGTCCAGCTTCGCGTAGGAGAATGAGGGCATAAGCGGCAGGTTTGAACCATTCACCAACAGTGGACTCTAAGGCTTGTCCTCTCTGGGTATCGTGATTATCGACAAAGGTTACAGCACTTTCTGGATGATTGCTTGCGAGCGTACCATTGAAAATAGTGGTTAAATCAAAGTTTTCCCCTTCTTGGCTAGCTCTAAAGAGATTTTGGTGGAGGGCAACGTCGACTAAGTCGAACTGATAGTCAATGCTAGATAGGTAGTCATTGTTGCTTTGTTCATCCCCGTTCCAAAACTCACCAAATACATAGAAATCGTCTCCATATTTGTCTGTGATTTGCTGGATGAAGTTCTTCATAAAGAAGGAGTCAATGTGTTTGACCGCATCTAGTCGGAAGCCTTGCACCCCAGTTGTTTTAATAAACCATTCAGCCCATTGGTTGAGGTTTTCGACCACTTCTGGGTGTTTAAAGTCGATATCAGCGTACATGAGGTAATCGTAGTTTCCGTTTTCGCTGTCGACCAGATCATCCTGAGCCCAGCCTTTGTTGTCCCCTTGGATCTGGTAGATCCCACTTTTATTGCGGGAAGCATCGTAGTCGGTACCGGTGAAGTGGTACCAGTGCCAGTGGAAGTCATTGTAGGCTCCATTTCGACCATCAAAGGTAAATTTTGTCCAGCCTTTGATAGTAAAAGGCTCAGTCAAGACGATGGTCCGATCGTTAGGGTCCACTTCGACCACTTCAAATTTTTCTAAACCATCGGCTGCTGCCTTATGGTTGAGGACCACATCAGCCATAGGTTGGATTCCAGCTTCTTTTAAGGCCTGAATGGCTTGCAAGTAGTCCTCTTTGAATCCATACTTGGTGCGGACAGTCCCTTTTTGGTCAAATTCTCCAAGGTCAAAAAGGTCATAGACGCCATAGCCGACATCATTGGCAGATGTCGCTTTAAAAGCAGGTGGCATCCAGATTTTACGAATGCCCAAATCTGCCAGGTGAGGAGCATCTGCAGCTAAGCGGGACCAGTGTTGGCCATCTGAGGGTAAGTACCATTCAAAATATTGCATTAAGGTTTGATTTTCCATTTTGTTCTCATCTTTCGTGAATAATGCCTTATTTTACCAAAAATGACAGGATAGGGCAAAGGTTTGCACTCTCGAAAACGCTGTCTTTATTGGATTAAGGATAAATGGGCTGGAAACGAGCTCTCGCATGAGAAAAATGGGGAATTTGCCCTCATGAATAGGAACTATTTTTTCGATTTTGTTCAAGTTGGCTCAATCTGTCTAAGAAGGGGTTATCAGTCGAAAAAGTGTCTCCATCATTTGATTGACAGGAGGGAATGTCTGTAGGATGTTCTCTGCTGTCAGTTTAGTTGTTATTCTGTTTGAATGCTGGTTGAAAGTCCCAGAATTCAGGTCTTATAGACTCATTCTAGGAGAGATATCTATTATTACTTAAAGGAGGCTTCCATTGAGATCCATAGAACATTTCCAAGAACAAATCGCCATCATTTTTCATGAGGCAATGTCCATACCGAGCTTTACCAATACCGAGACAGAAAGGGAGATAGAAGACTATCTAGAACAACGAATTGGGTCTATTCCATATTTTAAGAGTCACCCCCAGCACTTTGGTCGCTACCCTCTTCCCAATGACCATCTCCATCGCAGTGTCAATTGGGCCTTGGTCGATAAGGGCAAGAAAAAGACAGTGATCCTTTTTCACCACCACGATACGGTAGATCTAGAAGATTACGGTCCCCTAGCCCCTATAGCTTTGGATTCCGAGGCGCTGGTTCAAGCCTTGAAGGGCATTGATTTTCGATCAGAAATGCAGGAGGACCTAGATTCTGGCCAATGGCAATTTGGACGAGGTTCTTGTGACATGAAGGCGGCCTTGGCACTCCAACTGGGTGTCTTAGGAGCCTACGCCTCCGATCCAGAAGGGGGTCAGGTCAACCTCCTTTACCTATCTGTGGGAGATGAGGAGTCCTATTCACGTGGGATGAGAGGAGCATTAGGTTTGCTTTGTCAGTTAAAAGAAGAGTTTGACTTGGACTATGTCTTAGCGGTCGATTCAGAACCCTTTGAAGCTACTAGTGACAAGGAGAAGGTCCTACACATTGGAACGGTCGGTAAGCTCATGCCAGTCGTCGTGGCCCAGGGGGTCTTATCCCATATGAAGGAGCCTCTCAAGGGAATCAACGCCCTCTCTCTCCTAATCGCAGTCGCATCGAAATTGGATCTCCATCCAGACCTATCCGACCAAGCGCTGGGTGAGCAGTCTCCTCTTCCTTCTTGGTCTTATCTGAGGGATTTGAAGGACCAGTATGATGTATCGACGGTCCTCTACGCTGCTGGCTATTTCAGTGTGCTGCATCTGAAAAAGACCCCTCAGGAATTGCTGCAACGCATCAAGGAGTTGAGCCAGGAAGCGGTTGATGAGTTTTATGTCAAATACCTGTCCCTCCAGGACCAAGCGGGACAAGAACATTTGATAGCTCAGCCATGGGTGATCAGCTATCAAGAATTGCTGGATCGTTGCCAAAAGAAGGAAGGCTTTTCAAGCTTCCAAGAGCAATGTGAGCAAAGGGCCTACCAAGCTTTCTTAACTGGAGTCAGCTATCAGGCCATTGCCATCCAGCAGATCCAAGCTTACTTAGACTTCCTAGCGGAGAAGACTCCATTGGTCGTTATTGGCTTTGCACCACCCTATTACCCATCCATGAACTGTCGCTCTTTACCAAATACCAGTCTTAAAATTGGCACCCTGGTGGATGATTACCGCCATTATTTAGGAAAACGCGGCCTGACCCTGAAGGTGGAGGAATACTTCATGGGCATTTGTGACACCAGTTATTGTGCCCTGGAGAGAGACCTAGCAAGCTATCAGGTTGTCTTGGATAGTTTGGCGATCCCTTCTCAAGTCTACGAGTTGGATCTGGAAAAAATTGCCCAGATTCAAGTGCCAGCAGTCAATTTGGGGCCTTGGGGCAAGGAGCTCCATCAAAGAGGGGAGCGGGTCTTTAGGGAGGATCTCCTGGAGACCATCCCTAACTATCTATTTGGCCTTCTCTACCGTTTTGAAGAATTGCTTTAATACTTAAGTTTTCCATTGACAAATGAGGAAAAGAGGACTAAAATATAGGCAAAATAAGTAACCACTTTCTTTCATTAGGAAAGTAGAATGGTAGAAGGAGAATCTATGATTGAATTTCAAGGAGTCACCAAGGATTACGATGGTCAACTGGCATTGAACCATTTGAACTTAACCATTGAAGATGGGCAAATTGTCGGCTTGATCGGCCATAATGGAGCCGGGAAATCAACGACCATTAAGAGCCTGGTCAGTGTCATCACCCCGACGACTGGTAGAATCCTACTAGATGGGAAAGACCTCTATAGCAATCGCTTGGAAATAAAGAAGAAAATTGGCTACGTAGCCGATTCGCCAGATCTCTTCCTTCGTTTGACGGCCAATGAATTTTGGGAGTTGGTCGCTACTTCTTATGATATGAGCCAGCAGGAATGTGATGACCGCTTGGAGCATTTGCTGCATCTGTTTGACTTTGCTAGTCATCGTTATGAGGTCATTGAGTCTTTCTCTCATGGGATGCGCCAGAAGGTCTTTGTCATCGGGGCTCTTCTATCTGATCCAGACATCTGGGTTCTAGATGAGCCTATGACTGGTTTGGATCCCCAAGCCTCTTACGATCTGAAGCAGATGATGCGGGAGCATGCGGATAAGGGCAACACTGTCATCTTCTCTACCCATGTCCTTGAAGTAGCAGAGCAACTCTGTGATAAGATTGCCATTCTGAAGAAGGGGAACCTCATCTTTTATGGAACCATCGAGGAATTAAAGGGACAACACCCAGAACAAAGCCTAGAGTCCATTTATCTTGGACTGGCCGGTCGAAGAGAAGAGGTGAGTCCAGATGCGTCTTAAAATGGTTCGTCGCCTAGTCGATGTCAACATTATCTACGCTACTCAGCCTGCCCAATTAGCGAAATTTAGAAAGAAGCAGGAAAAGGATCCGAATAGGAAGGTCAATGTTTCCGCCCAGTCCATTCGGACCTATATATTTATCGGTCTCCTTTATCTCTTCCTTTTTGGGATACTTTCTAGTGCCAATGATTTTGTCTCTAGCCCTGGTCCCTTTGTCAATATGATTACTCTCTTTGCGCTCTTAGCCATATCCCAAGGCTTGATGAGTTTTTACAATGTCTTTTACGAAAGCAAGGATTTACAATTTTACCGTCCCTATGCCTTTTCGGATGCAGAAGTGATTGCAGGAAAGAGTATTTCGGTCATCTTAGTGCTTTTGATGGCCCTGCTTCCAATGTTGAGTTATTTCATCATTCTTCCTATCCAAGCAGGGGGAAATGTTTTGGTGGGGCTTCTTCTTGGCCTTCTTTGTGCCATGATTCTCCTCTCCATCCTCTTCTTAGGCACCTTGTTCCTATCCCATCTGATTACCAAATCAGCTGTCTTTAAGAAACACACGAGTTTGGTGTCTAACCTCATCATTGGATTGAGTAGTCTCATTTCCATTGGAGCCTATCTCTATATCAATATGCTCCAGTCAGAGCACTCGGTAGCTGGTGATTTGGTCACTCAACCCAGCATTTTTCCTCCGATAGAGGTCTTCCATACCTTTATCTTGAATCCTTTGGATTCAGCTGCACTAGTGGGGATGTTGGCTTGGGTATTGGTTCTAGCAGTTCTCCTTTGGCTGGTCAAAAGTCAGGTCTTGCCTCATTTCTATGATGCTGCCCTTGAGGTTTCTTCTAGTCATGCGGTTAAGGAGCGGGTCAGTCAGATGAAGCTAGGAGATCAGAAGGCCTTTCATCGCTTTACCGTTTCCTATCATAAACGGCTTCTGAGTGATGGTACCTTGCTGACCCAGGTCATCTTCATGATGGCGATTTTCCCTTATCTGTTCACATTTGGCTTGTTTTTAGGGGCATCGCGAGCTTCTCTCCAAATTGAAAATTACCTCACACCCCAATACCTCCTTCCTTTATCGTTGATTGCTTTTATGATTGGAGTCTTCAACTCTGTGGAAAGCTTGACCAGTATTGGGATCTCATTGGAGCGGGAAAATTTCGCATATCTTCGTGCCCTTCCGATTGACTTTAAACGCTATTGTTTGAAGAAATTTTGGATCCTCTTTTCGGTCCAGTCTGCTTTGCCGATCGTGCTCTTAGTAGGGGTATCTTGCTACTTTGGGGTCCATCCCCTCTCCCTTCTAGCTATGCTTTTGATTTGGTTTTTGACTAGTTTGAGTTTGAGTGTGATCGCTTTTAGACGAGACTACAAGCTCTTAACCACTAATTGGTCGACTGTAACGGATCTGATGAACCGTAATAGAGGAAATGCTGCCCTGAGAGGCTTATTGATCTTCGTCTTTATTATCGTCATGCTGATTTTGATAGGATTTGCTTTCTATCTATCCGCTGTGGCCTTCACCACCTTGATTGCTAGTGTAATTTATCTTCTCATTGCAGCTATAGGAACTTTTGCAACTGTTTATATCTATAAACGTACTTTTTATAAATTTAACCAAGAGATTGGTGAATAAAAAAATTCCCTCTGGTCCTGACCGGAGGGAATCTGTATGGTAAAAGAGAGTGGGACAGAAATCGGTAATTCGTTAGAATTCGATTTCGTCGTCCCACCTCCGCACAGTTGAGTAGGGCTGTAAAAACTGATGAAATCAGCGTAGTAGAGCCCACTCAACCACTGCGTCTTGYTCRAYAATCCAAAGACAATTGAGAGGCTAGGACTTTTGTCCCAGCCTCTTTTATAGTTTGTTGTTAAATTTCATAGCCGATTAAGAGGCCACCTTCTTCAGCATAGAAGCTACAGAGGCCAGAGGTCGGAAGAATTTCAATAACCGCATTGGCGAATTTTTCATGGACCAAGGCAGAGAGTTGTTCTACGAATTTATCGTTGCGACGGTGAGCGATGGTGATATGTCCACCTTTATAGCCCGCTTTGAGCATTTCTTCAAAAGTTGTGGAAATAGCTTTCTTTTGGCCACGGGCTTTATGGAGGAGCTCAAGGGTTCCAGTATCGCTAGCTTGGCCGACCATACGGATGTTTAAGAGGCCGACAACCGCTCCGATAATTTTATTGAGTCGACCGTTTTTAACCAAATTATCGACTTTAGCCAGGACAAAAATCAGTTTGGTTTTTTCTTGGTATTTGGTGATGACTTCGACCACTTGATCAAAGTCAAGGTCTTGGGCGATGAGTTGATGGAGTTTGCGGACGAGGAGGTCCACTTCACCACCAGCTGATAAACTATCGATCACATGGATATTGCTTGCAGGATGGTCTTCTAGATAAAGTTTTTTTGCGACCTGAGCACTATTGTGGCTTCCAGACAAAGTACCAGTGATGGTAACAACGATGATATTATCAGCACCCTCGAAGGCTTTCATATAGTCATCAGGACTAGGACAAGCTGATTTGGAAGCAGTAGTAGTCGCATACATATCTTCCATCATTTTGTCTGTATCCAAGTTGGCGTCGTCTATGTAAATGGTCTCACCAATCTGAATGGTAAGGGGAACTGAAACAAAGCTAGTATCTGGTGCAGCATTTTCATAAGTACGATAATCACAGCCAGAATCTGCAATAATTTTCCATTTCATTTTTATTACCTCAAAATGTAAAAAATTGTACATTGACAAGTAGTTAGTCTTTTCTTACAATTATATCATGAAGTTGCATTCTCTGAAAGCAGATACATTCAGATGATACAGATAGAAAGTAAGTGTTATGGCAGAAAGAAAGATATCCGAAAAATCCTTAGAAAATTTAAAACGGTCTAACCAAGAAAGCAATGCCATCACACGCGAATCCTTGGAGATTTCCTTGCTTCAGTTGTTGGATAAAAAGGACTTGAAAAAGATTACCATTTCAGAATTGGTGGAGAGAGCAGGAGTTTCTCGCGCAGCTTTTTACCGAAATTATGAGTCAAAAGAAGAATTGCTCGAATCCATCTTCCAATCAACTGTTTCGAAGATTACTAAGTCTTTGGAAGGCTATAATTTTAAGACCGATTTGTACCAGATTTGGGTCTATCTCTTTAAAGAGGCCAAGAAGGAAGCACGCATTATCAGCTTGGCCGTCGATTATAATTTTGAGAAACTGCTCACCAAGGCTGTTTATGAATTTCTGGAAAAGAGGAGTAAAAGTCAAAAATCCTCACAAGGCCCAGCTAGTTATCTGAATTCCTTCCTCAGCTCAGCTATTGTCTCTGTCCTAGCCAAGTGGATTAAGGATGGCATGAAGGTGCCGGCGGAGAAGATGGCTTCCTTAGGTCTTCCCTTGTTTCCTCAAAAGAAAAGAAAATAAGAAAAATGATCTACTAAATCGAGTGTTTACTTCGATTCCAGTAGATCATTTTTTACGTTATCTAGAAAACGGTCCAGTTCCTTTTGATTCCTGAGAGAGATAAATTTTTCGGGGTAGGTGGAGTGGATGTTTTGATACCTTACTCTAGCAGTTTTTGTTCGTCCATCCCAGAGAATCCAACGGATGAATTCCCAGTCAAAGCGTTCAGGGCAGCCTGCTGCCATACTCTCACGGACTCGTCCTTTATAACGGCGGTATCGTTTCCACCCTCTATAGAGGCAGTTCCAACGAGAGAAGTTGAGAAAGATGATTTGGTCGGCTTGCTCCATTCTCTCCTGATAGCAGCACCAAGAGTAATTGCCATCAATGACCCAGTCTCTATGATCGCTGAGAAACTGTTTCATTTTTTGCTCCATCCAATCTCGGTCACTGTCTATCCAACCCGGTTGAAATTGAAGGGTATCCATGTGGAGCTTTGGAATGGAGTAGTAGCGGGCTAGGTTTTCAGCCAAAGTTGACTTGCCGGATCCTGAATAGCCGATAATCGTAATTTTCATGTCTTCTCCTTATTTGGAAGCAACAAAAAAAGCTCCGGAGAGCTCATTTTGTATGCAATGCTTGATTAGCCAAGTTTTGCTGCAAGACGTGCTTTATCACGGCTAGCTTTGTTTTTGTGGATCAAACCTTTAGTTTCTGCTTTATCGATAGCTGAGCTAGCAGCGCGGTAAAGTTCTTCAGATGGGTTTGCTTCAAAAGCTTTGATTGCAGTACGCATAGCTGATTTTTGAGCTGAGTTTTTTTCGTTTTGTTTAACGTTCAATTCAGCGCGTTTGATAGCTGATTTAATGTTTGCCAATTTTTTCACCTCCAATGATAATCTAACTCTCTTATTATATCTGAAAACTTTTCTTTTGACAAGCCCAAACTAATTTTTCTTCGAATCGCTATTTTTTTAAAGATCATTTTGTCTTAAAACTCTTATCTCTTGAGATAGATTTCGTCGATCTCATGGTTGGCAGATTTGTGCAGGATCAGTTCGGCTCGGTTACGGGTGGGCTCGATATAGTCTTTTAGATTTAAGAGATTGATCGACTCCCATACCTGATGAGCGAAGGCGAGGACTTCTTCTTCAGGTTGCTTGGTAAAGCGGTGGTAGTAGTTGCTTGGGTCATCTTTCGCACGGTCTAACAACTTTTTAAAGCGATCGATATACCAGGACTCAATATTGGTAACCTCAGCATCCACATAGATGGAAAAGTCAAAGAAGTCTGTCATATAGAGCCGATCGTTTTGGGGATTCTGAAAGACATTGATCCCTTCCACGATAATGAAGTCCGCAGCTTGGATGGTTTGCTTCTGGTCAGGGACAATATCATAAATCTCGTGAGAATAGACAGGGATTTGATAGCTTTGCCCATTTTTGAGCTGATTCAGGAAATCTAAGAGAAGTTCCATATCATAACTTTCAGGGAAGCCTTTGCGATTGAGGATGTTTTGTTCAATCAAGGTGGCGTTGGGATACAAGAAGCCATCGGTGGTCACCAATTCAACAGTAGAACCAGAAAAAGTCCGAGAAAGAAGGATTTGAAGGAGGCGACTCGTCGTTGATTTGCCGACAGCTACTGACCCTGAAATCCCGATAATGAAGGGCTGTTTTTTACTTTCCTGTTGGAGGAAGATACCTTTAGAAAATGCTAAATCTTCTTTCGCTTTTTTGTAGATTTGAATCAGATGTGTCAAGGGTAAGTAGATATCTGTTACATCTTGCAAGCTAATGAGGTCATTAAAACTCTTGATCGAATTCAATTCCTCTTCAGACAGAGGAGGGGTTGATTTCCGGTGGAGATTTTGCCAAGTTTGTCGATTGATTTTTTCGAAGTGTAGAAATTCTTTTTCCATTACAAGCCTTTCCTCCATAGTGACCTTTAGTATATCAGTTTTAAGATCTTCTGTAAACGATTTAAAAATAGGTTAAATTATGCTATAATGCTAATATGAGTAAAATGTACTATGATGAACATCCAGATGCCCGACATGATATCCATGAGTTACAGGTGGTTCTTTTAGGGGAGCGGATGAAATTTCTGACGGATGCCGGTGTTTTTAGTAAGAAAATGATCGACTTTGGTAGCCAGGTCCTTTTATCTTGTTTGTCCTTCCAGCAAGGAGAGACGGTTTTGGATGTTGGTTGCGGGTATGGTACACTTGGTCTCTCTTTGGTTAAGGCCCAAGGGATCCATGCGACTATGGTAGACGTCAATACACGGGCTTTAGATCTAGCTCAGAAAAACGCAGATTTAAATCAAGTTGAAGCAAAGATCTTCCAATCCAATGTTTATGATCAGGTTGAGGGTAGTTTTGATCATATTATCAGTAATCCTCCCATTCGGGCTGGGAAAAAGGTAGTCCATCAAGTGCTTTCCGGAAGTTTTGACCATTTGAATCCTGGTGGAGACTTAACCATTGTCATCCAGAAAAAACAGGGAGCTCCAAGTGCGAAGGCCAAAATGGAGGAAGTCTTTGGGAATTGTGAAATCCTCAAAAAAGACAAAGGTTATTATATTTTAAGGAGTGAAAAAGTCACATGAGAGCTGTAGATATCATTCAGAAAAAACGTGATGGCATTGAGTTGAGTAAAGATGAGATTCATTGGTTGATCGAAGGCTATGTGGCTGGAACAGTACCTGATTATCAAATGGCTGCCTTTGCCATGGCGGTTTATTTCAAGGGGATGACGACCCGAGAAATTTCAGATTTGACCATGAAGATGGTGGAGACAGGGGAGCAATTCGACCTTTCCGCTATTAAAGGTATCAAGGTGGACAAACACTCAACAGGTGGTGTAGGGGACAAAGTAACAATTGTACTGGCACCTCTAGTAGCTAGTTTTGGCGTCCCAGTTGCCAAGATGAGCGGTCGTGGTCTTGGACATACAGGGGGGACCATCGATAAGCTAGAATCCATTAAAGGATTCCAAATTGAGCGGACCCAGGAAGAGTTCATTAAACAAGTACAAGAGATTGGCCTTTCTGTCATTGGACAGTCGGACCAATTGGTCATGGCGGATAAGCTTCTCTATGCACTTCGGGATGTAACAGCGACGGTTGATACAATTCCATTGATTGCTAGCTCTGTCATGAGTAAGAAGATTTCGGCTGGAGCGGATGCCATCCTTCTCGATGTCACCGTTGGAGAAGGGGCCTTTATGAAGACCATTGAAGAGGCGCGTGAACTGGCTCGTACCATGGTAGATCTTGGTAATGCTGTTGGTCGTAAGACCATTGCTGTCTTGACAGATATGAGCCAGCCTTTAGGAACCAGCATCGGGAACCGTCTCGAAATTCTTGAAGCCTTAGATATTCTTCAAGGAAAAGGCAGAGAAGATGTGACTCACTTCATTTGTGAATTGGCTCAAATTATGCTGGAACTTGGTGGGGTGACGGCCAGCTTGGAAGAAATCAAGCAGCATCTGACAGCCGGCAAAGCTCTGAAGAAGTTTGAAGAAATGGTCCTTGCTCAAGGTGGAGATTTAGACGATCTCTATCGTCCAGTTCAGGTAAAAGAACAAGTGCCTGTCTATGCAGAAGAGGATGGCTATATTGCAGCCTTGCCTGCTATGGAACACGGACTCTTCGCTATGCGTCTTGGGGCTGGCAGAGCAGTCAAATCAGATGATTTAGATTATGAAACAGGGATTGTTTTTGCTAAGAAAGTTGGGGATCCTGTTCAAAAAGGCGACCTTGTTGCAACTATTTATACAAATTTAGAAATTAGTCAAAAAACCATTGCAGAATTCCAAAAAAATGTTAAAATACTAGACAAGGTTGTAAGCGTTTCAGAAATTATTGAAATTGTTTCGTAATTCATTTGGGGGAGATTTATTAATGAAATTAAACAAATATATTGACCACACATTATTAAAACCTGATGCACAACAAGAACAAATCGAGGCTTTGATCGAAGAAGCGAAAGAATATGATTTTGCAAGTGTTTGTGTCCAACCGACCTGGGTCAACTTCGCTGCAGAAGGACTTCGGGATTCAGATGTAAAAGTGTGTACAGTGATTGGTTTCCCTCTTGGCGCAAATACACCAGCTGTTAAAGCATTTGAAACTCAAAATGCCATCCAAAATGGAGCCGATGAGATTGATATGGTCATCAATATCGGTGCCTTGAAATCAAAAAATCTGACATTAGTAGAAGAGGACATTCAGGCTGTTGTAGATGCAAGTGGTGATCGCTTGGTAAAAGTGATAATCGAAACCTGCTTGTTAACTGAAACTGAAAAAATAGTGGCTTGCCAGATTGCCAAATTGGCAGGAGCAGACTTTGTCAAAACTTCAACTGGTTTCTCTACTGGAGGAGCAACTGTTGAGGATGTTGCCCTCATGCGCCAGGTTGTTGGACCGGATATGGGAGTGAAAGCATCTGGAGGTACTCGTAGCTATGAGAATGCACAAGCCATGATCCAAGCGGGTGCTAACCGAATCGGCACTTCCTCTGGAGTAGCCATCATGAAGGGAGAAATAGCCCATGGCGACTACTGAGTTGATTGACCTAGCTGTAAAAACAAGTGAGAATGCTTATGTACCTTATTCTCATTTTCCAATTGGAGCTGTTCTTGTGACAGATGAGGGGAAGATTTATACAGGCGTCAATATTGAAAATGCGAGCTTCGGCTTGACCAATTGTGGCGAGCGGACAGCCATCTTTAAGGCTGTTTCAGAAGGAGAGCGTTCATTTAAGGAATTAATTATTTATGGTCAGACGGAAAAACCAGTTTCACCCTGTGGTGCTTGTCGCCAGGTGATGGCTGAATTTTTCGAGCCAGACCTACCGGTTACTCTGGTAGCCAAAGATAAATCGACGGTCGTGATGACGGTCAAGGAATTGCTTCCATATTCCTTTACAGATCTTACCTAGTAACATCTGTAAAGGCGGTCTATTGACCCTTTCATTAATCCGCAACTTAGTTGCATATCTTATTTAGGAGGTTCAGAAATGAACAAGAAACAATGGTTAGGCCTAGGTCTAGTAACTGTCGCTGCAATCGGACTTGCTGCATGTGGAAATCGTGCGTCTCGCAAAGATTCTTCAGATGCAAAAACTGATTTAAAAGCTGCTATCGTTACTGACACAGGTGGTGTTGATGATAAATCATTCAACCAATCTGCATGGGAAGGTCTACAAGCTTGGGGTAAAGAAAACGGTCTTTCTAAAGATAACGGATTCACTTATTTCCAATCTACAAGTGAAGCAGATTTTGCGAATAACTTTAGCCAAGCTGCTACAAACGGCTACAAATTAGTTTACGGTGTTGGTTACAAACTTGCTCCAGCTGTTACAGCTGCTGCAGATGAAAATGCTGATATCAACTACGTTATCATTGACTCTGTTGTAGGAGATAAAAAGAACGTAGCATCTGCTGTTTTTGCGGATAATGAAGCTGCTTACCTTGCAGGGGTTGCTGCTGCCAAAACAACTAAGACTAACAAAGTTGGTTTCATCGGTGGAGCACGTGGTGAAGTTATCACTCGTTTTGAAAAAGGATTTGAAGCAGGCGTGAAGTCTGTAAACAAAGACATTTCAGTAGACGTACAATATGCTGAAGACTTCAACAACCCTGAAAAAGGAAGAACTATTGCAGCGACACAATACGCTGCAGGAGCTGACGTTATTTACCAAGCTGCTGGTGGTACAGGAGCTGGTGTGTTCAAGGAAGCAAAAGACTTGAACGAGAAGAAAAACGAAGACGAAAAAGTTTGGGTTATTGGTGTAGACCGTGACCAAGTTGATGAAGGTAAATACACTTCAAAAGATGGTAAAGAATCTAACTTCGTATTGGCTTCAACTTTGAAACAAGTTGGTAAAACTGTTCAAGAAATCGCAACTCAAACTGCTGATGGCAAATTCCCAGGTGGAAAAGTGATCACATTTGGTTTGAAAGATGGTGGTGTTGATTTGACAACTTCTAATCTTTCTGAAGATGCTAAAAAAGCAGTAGAAGATGCTAAAAAACAAATTATCGATGGTAGTGTAAAAGCACCTGAGAAATAAAACCTTCCAGAAGCGATCCATCCTTCTTGGGTCGCTTTTTTATGAGGTGTTGAGACATTTTGTCTCAATAGAACTTACTAACTCGTTTAGCAGGTCCTACTGAAATAAAATATAGTTTTCTAGAAAGGAATATTCGAATGGCACACGAAAACGTCATTGAGATGCGTGAAATTACCAAAATCTTTGGTGAATTTGTCGCAAACGACAAAATCAACCTCGAATTGCGTAAAGGTGAAATTCATGCACTTCTTGGTGAAAATGGAGCTGGGAAATCAACCCTGATGAATATGTTGGCTGGTCTTTTGGAACCAACGAGCGGAGAAATTGTGGTCAATGGGAAGTCTGAAAAACTAGATTCTCCTTCTAAGGCTGCTTCTCTAGGAATCGGAATGGTTCACCAGCACTTCATGCTAGTAGAAGCTTTCACTGTTGCAGAAAATATCATTCTTGGTAGCGAAGTTACTAATAAAGGTGTATTAGATTTGAAAAAAGCTAATGCAGATATCCTTGAGTTGTCAGAACGCTACGGCTTGGCTGTGGATCCTACCGCAAAAGTTGAAGATATTTCTGTCGGTGCTCAACAACGTGTAGAAATCTTGAAGACGCTCTATCGCGGAGCTGATATTCTAATTTTCGACGAGCCTACTGCAGTGTTAACTCCTGCTGAAATTTTGGAGTTGATGGAAATCATGAAAACCCTTGTTAAAGAAGGGAAATCTATCATCCTTATCACTCACAAACTAGATGAAATTCGTGCCGTTGCAGACCGTGTCACAGTTATTCGTCGTGGTAAATCTATTCAAACTGTTGGTATCGAAGGTGCTACCAATAAAGATTTGGCAGAAATGATGGTTGGGCGCTCAGTTTCTTTCGTAACAGAAAAAGAAGAAGCACAGCCTAAAGAAGTGGTTCTTGCAATTTCTGACTTAGTCGTGAATGAAAACCGTGGTGTTCCTGCGGTCAAAGAGCTATCTCTTGATGTTCGCGCAGGTGAAATTGTCGGGATTGCAGGGATTGATGGGAACGGTCAGAGTGAATTGATTCAGGCTATTACCGGACTCCGTAAAGTCAAATCAGGTAGTATCAAAATTAAGGGACAAGAAGTTGTTGGCCTTTCCCCACGTAAGATTACTGAAATGAATGTCAGCCACGTGCCTGAAGATCGTCA
The DNA here is from genome assembly GCF_001069335.1 of Streptococcus sp. 1171_SSPC. Lineage (NCBI taxonomy): Bacteria > Bacillati > Bacillota > Bacilli > Lactobacillales > Streptococcaceae > Streptococcus > Streptococcus sp. 1171_SSPC. The sequence continues at coordinate 130,046 of NZ_JWAK01000017.1, read as the reverse complement.
TCGTGATGGTCTAGTTCTCGAAATGATGCTTTCTGAAAACATCGCACTTCAAACTTACTACAAAGAACCACTTAGCAAAAATGGTGTTTTGAATTACAATCAAATTAATTCCTATGCCCGCAAGTTGATGGAAGAATTTGATGTTCGTGCAGCCAACGAGATTGTTCCAGCAAGTGCTCTATCAGGAGGAAATCAACAAAAAGCCATTATTGCTCGCGAAGTTGATCGGAATCCAGATTTGTTGATCGTTAGCCAACCGACACGTGGATTGGACGTTGGTGCGATTGAGTACATCCATAAACGTTTGATTGGTGAACGTGATAAAGGGAAAGCCGTCCTCGTAGTCAGCTTCGAATTAGATGAAATTCTAAATCTATCCGACCGGATTGCTGTTATTCATGATGGAAAAATCCAAGGTATTGTGAAGCCATCTGAGACCAACAAACAAGAGCTTGGTATTCTTATGGCTGGTGGAGAAATCAAGGAGGCTTCAAATGAATAAAAATACAAGACAAATTGCTATTCCTTTTATTTCTGTAATCCTAGGAATCATCCTCGGAGCCATTATCATGTGGATCTTTGGTTATGATGCTCTTTGGGGTTATGAAGAACTCTTCAAGACAGCTTTCGGTTCCATTAAAAATGTGGGTGAAATTTTCCGTACTATGGGGCCGCTGATTTTGATCGCTCTCGGATTTGCGGTAGCCAGTCGAGCTGGATTTTTCAATGTCGGCTTACCAGGACAAGCCTTGGCTGGTTGGATCGCGGCAGTATGGTTCGCTTTGTCCTTCCCAGATATTCCGCGTATCCTGATAATTCCTTTGACGGTCCTTGTGGCTGCAATTGCCGGTGGTCTCATTGGTTTAATTCCAGGACTTCTGCGAGCATTTTTGGGGACGAGTGAAGTCATCGTTACTATTATGATGAACTACATCGTACTGTTTGCTGGAAATGAAATTATCCGGAACTTCCCTAAAAAGTTCATGGTCGATTCTGAATCTAGTATCACAGTAGGAGCAAATGCAAGTTACCGCCTCGGGTTCTTGACAGAATTGACTAAGTCACGGATGAATATCGGTATCTTTATCGCCTTGATTGCTGTTGCAGTTATTTGGTTCATTATTAAGAAAACAACACTTGGTTTTGAAATCCGTTCCGTTGGTCTTAACCCGAATGCTTCAGACTATGCAGGGATGTCAGCTAAACGTACCATCATCCTTTCCATGGTGATTTCAGGTGCCCTTTGTGGGATTGGAGGAGCTGTAGAAGGGATTGGTACCTTCCAGAACGTTTATGTTCAAGCTGGTTCCTTGGCTGTTGGATTTAATGGGATGGCAGTGGCTCTCCTTGCTAGCAATTCCCCTATTGGGATTGTCTTTGCTGCCTTCTTGCTTGGAACCTTGCAAACAGGCGCGCCAGGTATGACCACAGCGACTATTCCACCAGAACTTGTCAATATTGTGACAGCTTCGATCATCTTCTTTGTAAGTGCTCACTATATTATCGAAAAATACATCAAGCCTAAAAAACAAATGAAAGGAGTAGAGTAAGGATGAATATTGTTGCTATACTAACGATTCTTGTATCGAATATGCTAGTCTATGCTGCTCCCCTCATTTTCACTAGTATCGGAGGTGCCTACTCCGAACATGCTGGTGTCGTTAATGTCGGTTTGGAAGGAATCATGGTTATGGGAGCTTTCACAGGAGTCGTGTTTAACTTGACTTTTGCTGGCTCTCTTGGAGGCATGACAATCTGGTTATCTCTCCTTGCAGGTGGTTTGGTTGGTCTTATTTTCTCTGCCATCCATGCGGTAGCGACTATTAACTTCCGTGCTGACCATGTGGTGAGTGGTACGGTATTGAACTTGTTGGCTCCTGCCTTAGCCGTCTTCTTGGTTAAAGCCATCTACGGAAAAGGTCAAACCAACAATATCGATTTGTCATTTGGTAAATTTGATTTTCCTTTCTTGTCTGATATTCCTGTCATTGGCGATATCTTCTTCAAGAATACTAGCTTAATGGGATATGTAGCGATTGCATTTTCATTTTTAGCATGGTTTATCATGTTTAAAACGAAATTTGGTCTTCGCCTTCGCTCAGTTGGTGAACATCCTCAAGCTGCGGATACTCTCGGTATCAATGTTTACCTCATGCGTTACTATGGTGTCCTCATCTCTGGATTCTTAGGAGGAGTTGGGGGTGCCTTGTATGCACAATCTGCTTCTGTCAATTTCTCTGCCACTACCATTGTGGGACCAGGATTTATCGCCCTAGCGGCAATGATCTTTGGTAAATGGAGCCCAATCGGTGCCATGCTATCCAGTCTATTCTTTGGACTCTCACAAGCCTTGGCGGTTGTATCTACGCAGATTCCTTTCCTTGCCCATATTCCTGGAGTATACCTCCGTATTGCTCCGTATGTGTTGACCATCATCGTCTTAGCAGCCTTCTTTGGTAAGTCGGTTGCACCGAAAGCAGATGGTGTGAACTACATCAAATCGAAATAAAAGCCTCCATTATGGAGAAAGAAAGCACGAGTCATTCGGACTCGTGCTTTTTACATGTTTATGGATAAGGTTGCATTTCGGCAAGTAGGTTTTCTGCTGTCGTAGTCGGTAAGATCCGCAGGCGTTTTAGTGAGTAGAGGCCATCGTCTAGACTGGCTAGTCCATTATTGGTCGTTAAGCCCATTTTGTAGCCATTGTTTTTTGCTAGTTCCATGGTGACATCAGAGTAGCGACCAGCAGGGTAGACAATGGTGGTAGTGGTTTGATGGAGTTTCCTATCTAGTACTTGTTTGGAATTTGCGAGTTCAGATTCCTGACGAGAGCTATCTGATTGAGCCAAGTCTGGGTGAGATACCGTATGACTTTCAAAGGTCATACCTTGCGCTTTCATTTCTTTGATCTGATCGAAGGTTAAAACACTGGGTCTTTCTTCGTCAGAAAAGGAAGTAATGATATTGTTGGTTGCGGTCATTTGGTATTTTTTTAGGAGAGGATAGACAATAGTATAAAAGTCTGCAATTCCATCATCAAAGGTCAACCAAACGACTTTTCCTCCTTCAGGCAGTTCATTTTTAGTGAGTGCGCGATAGGCTTCTTCAGGCGTCAAGGTGTAGTAACCGGCCTCTTTTAAGGCTTTAAGATGACTTTCAAAAGTTTCTGGTGCCACGATGAGATTGGCATTGGCTTCTTCAGACGGAGCCATCGTGTGAACAGCGTGGTACATGAGAATTGGAATTTTTACAGGTTGATCTTGTTTTACCCATTTAGTGGTGGAATCTTGCTGCTTCGTAGATTGGCTTGTATTTGTTTCTGCCTGACTCAAAGTCTGACTTGTATTTGTAACTTGCTTGTCAGCAACGGGAGTGCTAGGACCCCGTTTCAATAGGAGAAAGCTTAAAATGAAGATGCAGGATAGCAAAAAAGCATTTAAAACAAGTAGCAATCGTATTTTCTTTGGGACACGTCTTTTTCGGTGATTCATAGAGACCCCTTTCTAATTCATTATCATTATATCATAGGGGCAGGAAATCTCTTCAAAACAAAGTTACAAATGAATTAAAATTTTGGGAACTCTCCTTGACTTTTGAAAGACTGCCTTGCTAGTAGGTTTAGTGAGAAGATATAAATCTGAGAAAGTGGAGTTCTTGTAGAGGAAGAAGGCCATAGAACTAGTCAGAAGGGGCTAGTTTTTGATATAATAGACTATATTAGATTTTTAAGGAGACCAACATGTCTGTAAAAATTGCCTTACTAGGATTTGGGACGGTAGCAAGTGGTGTGCCGTTTCTATTAAAAGAAAATGGTGATAAGATCTTCCAAGCTGCTCAGTCTGAAATTGAAGTAGCTAAAGTTCTTGTCAAAGATGAAGAAGAGAAAGCCCGCTTATTAGCTGCTGGTCATGACTATAACTTTGTGACCAATGTTGATGAGATCATTGAAGACAAAGACATTGCCATCGTTGTTGAATTGATGGGTCGAATTGAGCCAGCTAAGACCTTTATTACACGTGCTCTTCAAGCTGGAAAACATGTCGTAACAGCTAATAAAGATTTGCTTGCAGTTCATGGAGCTGAGTTGATTGCGATTGCCAAGGAGCATGGCGTTGCCCTCTATTATGAAGCAGCAGTAGCTGGTGGAATTCCAATTCTTCGGACCTTGGTTAACTCTCTCGCTGCAGATAAGGTGACTCGTGTCCTCGGTGTGGTCAATGGAACCTCCAACTTTATGATGACCAAGATGGTCGAAGAGGGCTGGTCTTATGAAGATGCTTTAGCTAAGGCTCAAGAGTTGGGCTATGCGGAAAGTGACCCAACCAATGACGTAGATGGGATTGATGCAGCCTACAAAATGGTGATTTTGAGCCAATTTGCTTTTGGGATGAACGTCCAATTTGACCAAGTAGGTCATAAGGGGATCCGCAACATTACTCCTGAGGATGTTGCTGTGGCTCAAAGTTTAGGCTATGTAATCAAATTGGTGGGATCTATCGAAGAAACTCCTTCAGGTCTCTCAGCAGAAGTAACTCCAACCTTCTTACCAAAAGCACACCCACTAGCTGGCGTGAATGGTGTCATGAATGCCGTTTATGTGGAGTCTATCGGAATCGGGGAATCCATGTACTATGGTCCTGGTGCAGGTCAAAAACCAACAGCCACTAGTGTAGTCGCTGACATTATTCGCATTGTTCGTCGCCTCAATGAGGGAACAATTGGAAAAGCCTTTAACGAATACAGCCGTCCTGTGCAATTGGCTAAACCAGAAGATGTGAAGAGTGATTATTACTTCTCTATTCAAACTCCAGATATGAAGGGACAATTGCTCAAGTTGGCACAAATTTTCAACCAAGAAGATGTTTCCTTTAAGCAGGTTCTCCAAGCAGGTGCCAAAGATTCTGTGGCTCGTGTTGTGATTATCACTCACCAATTGAATCAAACACAATTGCACCACATCATTGAGAAAATTGATGCTGAAGCTGACTTTACCTTGTTGAATACCTTTAAAGTATTGGGAGAATAAGATGAGAATTACAGTACCAGCGACCAGTGCCAATGTCGGTCCAGGATTTGATTCTGTTGGAATCGCTGTTTCTAAGTATTTGACCATTGATGTGCTAGAAGCTCAAGAAAACTGGTGGATTGAACATGACTTGGGGGAGGAGATACCAAGCAATGAAGAGAATCTCTTGCTTCAAACTGCTCTCCAAGTTGCGCCAGATATGCCTCCTCATCGTCTCAAGATGACCAGTGAAGTGCCTTTGGCGCGTGGTTTGGGGTCATCCAGCTCTGTTATCGTAGCGGGGATTGAGTTGGCCAATCAACTGGGCAAATTATCCCTAAGTGATGAAGATAAACTAGAAATTGCGACAAAAATCGAAGGCCATCCAGATAACGTAGCGCCAGCCATTTTTGGAAATCTGGTCGTAGCGAGCTATGTGGATCAGCAGACCAATCATTTGGTCCTTCCCTTCCCTGAATGTGCTTTGGTAGCCTTTGTTCCGAATTACGAACTCAAGACCAGTGATAGCCGAAATGTCCTTCCAAGTGAGTGGACTTATAAGGAGGCTGTTGCAGCTAGTTCAATCGCAAACGTGGCCATTGCTGCCCTTGCTAAGGGAGACTTGAGAGTCGCAGGAAAAGCTATTGAAGCAGATCGCTTCCATGAACGCTACCGCCAACAGTTGGTTGCAGAGTTCCCTCAGGTGAAAGAAGTTGCACATCAACACGATGCTTATGCCACTTACCTTTCTGGTGCAGGTCCAACTATTATGACCTTGCTCCCTGTTGAACATGCAGAAGCCTTTGCCAAAGACTTAAAATCTAAGGGCTTAAATGGTCAGGTCTTTTCTTTAAATATTGACACAACTGGTGTGAAGGTAGAGAACAGCGAATCTTGATTTAATAAAAAAATGATTAGATGGGCTAAATTAGTCTATCTAATTTTATTTATCTATGATAAAATAGTTCTATAAATCATTTGTCTATCAAATTATTTTAGGATAATAAACAATTATTCGAAAGATAGATAGAATTGTAAAGGAGATTGTAATTCTAATGAAAGACTTTGAACGTCATCAACTTGCTACGGAACTTGGATTCCAGTATGATCCTGAAACATCATCTATTTATGGGGAAAACTCTGGCTATTTCTTCTTACTGAGAGAAACAGACACAAAAAATGTTTTTACCATTGCGCTTTCTGTGTCGCGTGATGATGCAGAAGAAGCAGCTGCTCAATTGCATCAAATGGTGAAAGACTCTTCTGTTTTGAAGAGCATTAGCCTCAACCAATATGTCACAACTTTCACTGCTAAAGCTGGAATGACTAAAGCAAAAACAATTGAAAACATTCGTCAAGCCTTAACAGAAATATTGCAATTCCTACAAACCAATGGATTCTACACTGTTTGTGGCTACTCTGGTGAAAAAGGACCGGTTGGTCTCTACCAAATCGATGACTCCCTCTTCTTGATGAACGAAGAATGCTTTAAAGAGTTAAGTACTCAACTAAAGATCGAAACCGATTCGTATAATAGTCAGAAAGAAAATGTTCTTATTGGAACAGTAGGAGCTTTTATTGGGGCCATTATTGGAGGGGCAGTAGCACTATTTATCGCTCGTATGGGCTATGTATCCTATATCGCTGGCCTGGTTCTGGGTGTCTGCGTTGTCAAAGGTTATGAGATCTTAGGAAAGAAATTTAGCAAAAAAGGTGCTGTGATCTCAACAGTTCTGATGTTGTTGACCATTGTATTAGTTCACCAATTTGACTATACTCTACATCTTATGAGTGAATATGAATTGAGCTTCGCTGATTCTTTTGATGCGGTTAACGCGACAGTCTTAAATGGGGATGCTCCACAAGAATATTTCATTAACTTCCTCTTGCTGGCTGTATTTACGGGTATTGGAGCATGGGGAGCGATTAGCTCAGCCTTGTCTACTCAAAAATCACGTGGCATTGCACGTAAGATTGGCTAATTAAATTAACAATTGTTTAAAAAAATTAAAACAGAATCGGTCCTTTGGCTGCTTCTGTTTTTTTACTTCTGAGTCGAAAAGTTGGCTGGTTTTTGTTATAATGGATAAGATAACGTATAGAAGAGAGTTGTGAGATGGAAATCCTAAAGCAAATCAAAGAGGAGTTGGCTGGTATTGATATTTTGTTCAATGAGCCACTCAAACAATATACCTATACCAAGGTTGGAGGAGCGGCAGATTATTTAGCCTTCCCTCGCAATCAATATGAATTAAAACGAATTGTCACCTTTGCTAATGCTCAGGAAATTCCTTGGATGGTCTTGGGGAATTCTTCCAATATTATCGTCCGTGACGGTGGGATTGAAGGTTTTGTGATCATGTTTGATCATTTCCATGACATCCGGGTCAATGGCTATGTGATTGAAGCAGAGGCAGGAGCTAAGCTCATCGATGTGACTCATGTAGCCCGCTACCATAGCTTAACAGGCTTTGAATTTGCTTGTGGGATTCCAGGTAGCATCGGTGGAGCAGTCTATATGAATGCTGGCGCCTATGGTGGTGAGATTGCCCATATTCTCCAATCGTGTAAGGTCTTGACGCCAGAAGGAGAAATTAAAACCTTAACAGTAGAAGAATTAGCTTTTGGCTATCGCCATTCCAAGATCCAAGAGACTGGTGACGTGGTGATTTCGGCTAAGTTTGCCTTAGCACCTGGCAATTATGATCAGATCGATCAAGAAATGGCTCGCTTGACGCATTTGAGAGAGATGAAACAACCCCTGGAATACCCGTCTTGTGGCTCTGTCTTTAAGCGTCCGGTCGGGCACTTTGCGGGACAGTTGATCAGTGAAGCTGGACTGAAAGGGCATCGAATTGGTGGTGTGGAGGTTTCTGAAAAGCATGCTGGCTTTATGATTAACGTCGATCATGGTACTGCCAAAGATTATGAAGACTTGATTGCCCATGTCATCGCGACAGTTGAAAAATCAGCTGGGGTGACCTTGGAGCGCGAAGTCCGTATTATTGGGAAAGATTAACGGTTCGAGATGGAATAGGGGCTACTCTAGGGTAGACCCGTCCTACTTTAGAAGGGGGGTGAGTGCCTATCGATACCGAAAATAGGTGGGGCAGTCTTATAAGTCCCCGAGAGGTGTTGGTGGTCTGACGGGTTCGCTCGTCAGCCTATGAGACTAGTTGGTTGGTCTCAGAAGGAAACGCATGAAAAAGAAGGAATTTATGTGAATTGAAAAAACCAATTATTGAGTTTAGAAATGTCTCAAAAGTATTTGAAGACAGTGATACAGTGGTTCTCAAAGACATCAACTTTGAGTTGGAAGAAGGGAAATTCTATACCCTCCTCGGTGCTTCAGGTTCTGGTAAATCAACGATTCTGAACATCATTGCTGGTTTGTTAGACGCTTCGACAGGAGATGTCCTCTTGGATGGTGTTCGGATCAATGATGTACCGACCAATAAACGGGACGTCCATACCGTCTTCCAATCCTATGCCCTTTTCCCACATATGAATGTGTTTGAGAATGTTGCTTTCCCTCTCCGTTTGAAGAAAGTTGACAAGTCTGAAATCGAGAGACGAGTAACAGAAGTCCTCAAGATGGTGCAATTGGGAGGCTTTGAGAAACGGTCCATCCAGAAACTTTCTGGTGGTCAACGCCAGCGGGTAGCCATTGCACGGGCTATTATCAATGAACCGCGAGTAGTCCTCTTGGATGAGCCCTTGTCTGCCCTTGACTTGAAGTTACGGACTGACATGCAGTATGAGCTCCGTGAATTGCAACAACGCTTGGGTATTACCTTTGTTTTTGTAACCCACGACCAGGAAGAAGCGCTAGCGATGAGTGACTGGATCTTTGTCATGAACGAAGGAGAAATCGTCCAGTCAGGGACGCCAGTCGATATCTACGATGAGCCCATTAACCATTTTGTTGCGACCTTTATCGGTGAGTCCAACATCCTTCCAGGGATCATGATTGAAGACTACTTAGTAGAGTTTAATGGTAAACGTTTTGAGTCAGTCGATGGAGGGATGAGACCAAACGAACCGGTCGAAGTCGTGATTCGTCCCGAAGACTTGCAGATTACACTGCCTGAAGAAGGCAAGCTCCAGGTGAAAGTAGATACCCAACTGTTCCGTGGGGTTCACTATGAGATCATCGCCTATGATGAATTGGGCAATGAGTGGATGATCCACTCAACCCGTAAGGCTATCGTAGGAGAGGAAATCGGTCTGGACTTTGAGCCAGAAGATATCCACGTCATGCGTCTCAATGAAACGGAAGAAGAGTTTGATGCTCGGATCGAAGAGTACGTCGAAGTGGAAGAGCAAGAAGCTGGATTGATCAATGCCATCGAGGAGGAAAGAGATGAAGAAAACAACCTCTAACCTCTTTGTGGTTCCCTACTTTCTCTGGATCCTCCTCTTTGTCTTGGCTCCTGTAGTTTTGATTATTTGGCAATCCTTTGTCAATGTCCAGGGACAGGGTTCCTTAGAGAACTACCAAACCTTTTTTACAGCGCAGAATTGGACCTACCTCAAGATGAGTTTTAACTCCATTCTCTATGCTGGAATCGTCACCTTTGTGACGCTCTTGATTTCTTATCCGACAGCTTATTTTTTGACCCAGCTCAAGCATCGCCAACTCTGGCTCATGCTGATTGTCCTTCCAACCTGGGTCAACCTCTTGCTCAAGGCTTATGCCTTTATCGGGATCTTTGGTCAAGGGGGATCTATTAACCAATTCTTAAGTTTCATCGGAATTGGTCCGCAACAGATCCTTTTTACGGACTTTTCTTTCATCTTTGTTGCTAGTTACATTGAGTTGCCTTTTATGATCCTTCCAATCTTCAATGTCTTGGATGATTTGGATCCAAACCTCATCAATGCTAGCTATGACCTAGGAGCTAACAAGTGGGATACCTTCCGTCGAGTTGTCTTCCCACTGTCTATGAACGGGGTTCGCTCCGGTGTCCAGTCAGTCTTTATTCCAAGTTTGAGTCTCTTCATGTTGACGCGCTTGATTGGAGGAAACCGAGTTATTACCCTAGGGACTGCCATCGAGCAGCACTTCCTTACGACGCAAAACTGGGGAATGGGATCCACCATTGGGGTGGTCTTGATCCTTGCTATGCTCTTAGTCATGTGGGTAACGAGAGAAAGGAGTGAACGATGAAAAAGATTTCACGTATCTATTTAGGATTGATTTTCTTGCTCCTTTATCTACCAATCTTTTACTTAATTGCCTATGCCTTTAATGCTGGCGGGGATATGAATGCTTTTACAGGCTTTACCTTGGAGCATTTCCAAAGTCTCTTTGAGGATACGCGTCTCATGTTGATCCTCTCACAGACCTTCCTCTTGGCCTTCTTGTCAGCCTTGATTGCGACCATTATTGGGACCTTTGGGGCAATCTACATTTACCAGTCTAAGAAGAAGTTTGAAGGACCATTTTTGTCCGTCAATAATATCCTTATGGTGGCACCTGACGTTATGATTGGGGCTAGCTTCCTGATCCTCTTTACGACCATCAAGTTCCAGCTGGGCTTTGCTTCTGTCTTGATGAGTCACGTGGCCTTTTCTATTCCAATCGTGGTCTTGATGGTCTTGCCGCGCTTGAAGGAAATGAACCGTGATATGGTCAATGCGGCCTATGACCTAGGAGCTACTCAGGTACAGATGTTGAAGGAGATTATGCTTCCTTATTTGACACCTGCCATCATTGCTGGTTACTTTATGGCCTTTACCTATTCCTTGGATGACTTTGCGGTGACCTTCTTTGTTACAGGGAATGGGTTTACGACCTTGTCTGTTGAGATCTACTCACGGGCTCGTCAAGGGATTTCATTGAATATCAATGCCCTTTCTGCCTTGGTCTTCCTCTTCAGTATCTTACTGGTGGTCGGCTATTACTTCATCACTAGAGAGAAGGAGGAGACAGTATGAAAAAACTCTATTCATTCTTGCTAGGGATTGTCGTGGTCATCCTTGTTTTAGCAGGGTTAAGTGCCCGTCTTGAAGCCAAGACCAATCCAAAAGACAGTGACAAGCTGGTCATCTACAACTGGGGAGACTATATCGATCCAGAATTGCTTAAGGAATTTACCAAGGAGACAGGCATTCAAGTCCAATACAATACCTTTGATTCCAATGAAGCCATGTACACCAAGATCAAGCAAGGGGGAACAGCTTACGATATAGCGATTCCAAGTGAATACATGATCGCCAAGATGATGGACGAGAATCTGCTTGAAAAATTAGATAAGTCTAAACTGAAAGGCTTAGACAATATCGACCCACGCTTCTTGAACCTGGATTTTGATCCGGACAATCAGTACTCAGTTCCTTACTTCTGGGGGACCCTTGGTATCATATACAACACCAAGATGGTCGACAAGGCTCCAGAACACTGGGCTGATCTATGGAGACCAGAGTACAAGAATGACATTATGATGTACGATGGGGCGCGTGAGGTCATGGGGATTGGGCTCAATAGCTTAGGCTACAGCCTCAACTCCAAGGATCCTCAGCAATTGCAAGAGTCTGTCGATAAGCTTTATACCTTGATGCCTAATATCAAGGCCCTTGTAGCCGATGAAATGAAAGGATACATGATCCAGAACAATGCGGCTATTGGGGTGACCTTCTCTGGTGAAGCTCGTCAAATGCTGGATGCCAATGAGGACCTTCGTTACGTCGTCCCATCAGAAGCCAGCAATCTTTGGTTTGATAATATTGTCATTCCAAAGACCGTGAAGAATAAAGAAGCAGCTTATGCCTTTATCAACTTCATGCTTCGCCCAGAGAATGCATATAAGAATGCTCTCTATGTCAGTTATTCCACACCGAACAAAGAAGCTAAGAAGATGCTACCAAAAGAGGTCCAAGAGGACCAGGCCTTCTACCCAAGTGATGACACGCTAAAGAACTTAGAAGTCTATGAACAACTTGGGAAGAAGTGGTTGGGTGTCTATAACGACCTCTACCTACAAGTGAAGATGTATCGGAAGTAGGATAAAATTCTACAAAAGCTAAAGCAAGTTTTTACCGGTAAAAACCGGATTAAAACTTGCTTTTTTGTGTGAAAAGAAGAAAATTATTATAGGAAAAATTTTGAAATTTTTTTTTAATTGTGGGATAATGGAAAAAAGTTGATTCAGTCGGGAGATAGATTACATGCAGCATAAAATATTAGTAACTGGTGGAGCGGGTTTTATTGGTTCTCACACTATTATTGAATTGGTCAATGCAGGTCATGAAGTTGTGATTATAGACAATTTAGTAAATAGTAATGAGAAAAGTATACAAGAAGTAGAAAAAATCATTGGAAAATCGATAACTTTTTATCATGAAGATATTCGAAATAAATCAAAACTTCTAGAAATTTTTCTAAAAGAAAAACCGACTGGTGTGATCCATTTTGCTGCATTAAAAGCGGTTGGAGAATCAGTACAAATCCCACTCACTTATTATGAAAATAATATTAGTGGAACATTGACTTTACTTCAGGTCATGAAAGAAGTTCAATGTAAAAATATCATCTTTAGTTCATCAGCAACTGTTTATGGAGATCCACATACAGTTCCTATCTTGGAAGATTTTCCCTTATCTGTTACAAATCCATATGGTAGAACAAAACTTATGACTGAAGAAATCCTTCAGGATATTTACAAAGCGGATTCTACATGGAATATTGTATTGTTACGTTATTTTAATCCAATTGGGGCTCATGAAAGCGGGAATATTGGTGAAAATCCAAATGGTATTCCTAATAACCTATTACCATATGTAACACAAGTAGCAGTAGGAAAGTTAGAGTCTGTTAATGTATTTGGGAACGATTATCCAACACCTGATGGAACTGGGGTACGCGATTATATTCACGTAGTTGACCTGGCAAAAGGCCACGTTGCTGCTTTGAAAAAACTTTCCAACGACTCTGGGTTAAATATTTATAATCTGGGTACGGGTCGGGGCTACTCTGTATTAGAAATTATTCAAAATATGGAGAAGGTTGTAGGAAAAACAATTCCATTCAAGATTATTGATCGACGACCAGGGGATATCGCAACCTGTTATGCAAATCCATCCAAAGCACGCAAAGAACTAGGATGGAGTGCCCAATTTGATATTCATCGGATGTGCCAAGATGCTTGGAGATGGCAGAGTAAGCATCCAAATGGATATTGTTAGTCACAATTATTCTGATCGTATTTTGTATGGAGACATGGTTCTAGTAGGGAAGGAAAAGTATGAATAATAGGATTTATAAAGATTGAAAAGAGTAGGTACAAGTCAATATACTTGATTCAACTATACCTCATCATCTTGATTGGTTTGCTATCTATATTTGTACGTTATCCAATGTCATGGTATGACGAACAAGTTCATTATGCTCGAGTTCTTACCTATTCGAATAATTTGAGTTCCAAAAGTGAGGGATATATTACTCAAAGCGAACAAGACTTTATTCATTTATCAATGACAATCATTTCTAAGTCATTAGCGCAGGAGAGTCAAAAGATAATAAGTATAGATTGGAAGAGTGAATTTAATAATCTAACTGATAGCAAAGAAAAAGTACTCACTAAGGATGGATCTACGGCAGCAGTGTATTCTCATTTAGTATATTTCCCGTATATTATAACTGCTTGGACCTCGAAGTTACTTAACCTAAGTACTATCAATACATTTTTACTCTTAAGGTTAGTTGGATTTTTATCAGTTTTTTGGTTATTCTTATTAGCGATTCGAAAAATACCATTTGGGAAGGCGACTCTTTTAATCATCTGGTCCATCCCAACTGTAATTTTATCCTTTACAGCTATATCTGCTGGTACGCTTACTTATGGCCTTATATTCCTATTTGTTTCATAAATTATAAGCTTATATCAAAAATTAGCTCTTAACAGTGAAATTAAAAAGAGGGAATTTGTTTCTTTAATCTTGTGCTCCATTCTAGTTGTCATGTCTAAAATGCCGGCATTAGTTATCCTAGCGCTTTACTTAACGTTAATTTACATTGGTGTTAAAAGGGTTAGGTTATCAAAATCCCAGATTTATTTGTTAAGTGGAAGTTTAATTTACTGTGCCTTATTGACAGTTTTATGGTATTTGAATATCAAAAATATAAACGGGAATATAATTTACTATGGGGCAAAGAATATTGATCAAGGCAGACAGTTGAGTTTTATATTTGCTCATCCGTTAAAAGCGATGAAAACTTTTTTTGAAAGCATTATAAATTTTCCATATTTTGAATTCCAGTTAGGTTATTCCGATCTTTTAAAAATGATGCATGTTCCAATTACAATTTCATTCTTTTCCATATTTTGTATGTTTACTAGTTTTAGAATTCAAGAAAAAGATAGTATTGTGATTGAAAAATCATATCGCATGATTTATAATCTTTTCTCTAATTTGGTATTTTTAGGAATTTTATTATTAATTTTTATTTGCAGGTCACAGAAGTGGGGGCTGATGCAATTAATTGTGTTCAAGGGCGGTATTTCTTTTCTAATTTTACTGATTCCTTTTTCAAATGGTAAGAGTCAATTAGATGAAAAATCTGCAAGACGAATTCTATATTTATCATTACTCCCGTCTATCTACTATATTTTAATCATGTTTTATCAATTGAGAACATAATCATAATAGGATTGAAATAATAAAAAACTAGGGTTTATTCTAGTTTTTTGTTACAATAGAAGGTGAAGAAATCAAGGAGAGAGTTAAATGACCATATCAGTTGTAGTCCCATGTTTTAACGAAGAAGAATCGATTCCATTATTTTATGAAGAGATGGAACGAGTTCGGATCTCCATGGGAGAAGAATTTGAATATATTTTTATTAATGATGGGTCTTCTGATAAAACCTTAGATGTTTTACGTGAACTCAATCTCTTGAATCCTTGTGCCCATTATCTATCTTTTTCACGTAACTTTGGAAAGGAAGCTGCTTTATATGCTGGCCTTCAATATGCTACAGGAGATTATGTGACCGTTATGGATGTGGACCTACAAGATCCGCCAGAGTTATTGATTGAAATGAAGCAGAAATTGGATCAGCAGTCAAATCTGGACTGTGTCGGAACCCGTCGGGTGACCCGTGATGGGGAACCACCGATTCGTTCTTTCTTTGCACGGATGTTTTATAAATTGATCAATAAGATCAGCCAAGTGGAAATGGTCGACGGAGCGCGTGATTTCCGTTTGATGCGTCGTCCGATGGTCGATGCGATTCTCGAATTATCTGAGTATAATCGATTTTCTAAAGGGATTTTTGCTTGGGTTGGATTTGAGACTGAGTATTTAGAGTATAAAAATGTCGAGCGAGTGGCCGGAGAGACCTCTTGGAATTTTTGGTCTCTCTTCAAATATTCTATTGAGGGGATTGTTAATTTTTCAGACGCACCTTTAAATATTGCCTTTATCGGTGGACTTTTGTCATGGATTTTAGCTTTTATAATGATGGTCTTGATCGTAATTCGAACTCTAGTATTTGGAGATCCAACTTCTGGATGGCCCTCCCTCATGACTGTAATTCTCTTTCTTGGAGGATTCCAATTGCTAACCATTGGAATTTTGGGTAAATATATTGGTAAAATCTTTTTAGAAACTAAGAATCGACCAGTCTATGTCATCAAAGAGAAAAGCAAGTAAAAAGCAGAAAACTTCTGCTTTTTTTGCTATAATGATAGGGATAAAGCAATTGAAAGGAATCTACCATGATTTTAATTACAGGAGCAAATGGGCAACTTGGTACAGAGCTTCGCCATTTGTTGGATGAACGAAATGAAGAATATGTAGCCGTTGATGTGGCTGAAATGGATATCACAAATGCAGAAAAAGTAGACGAGGTATTCGCAGAAGTGAAGCCAACCCTAGTCTACCACTGTGCTGCCTATACAGCTGTCGATGCTGCTGAAGATGAAGGAAAAGAGTTGGACTATGCCATCAACGTGACTGGTACAGAGAATGTAGCAAAAGCGTCTGAAAAGCACGGGGCAACCTTGGTCTATATCTCAACGGACTACGTTTTTGATGGTGAAAAACCAGTTGGACAAGAATGGGAAGTAGACGATCAACCGGATCCACAGACAGAGTACGGTCGTACCAAGCGTATGGGAGAAGAGTTGGTTGAAAAGTATGTTTCTAACTTCTATATCATCCGTACAGCTTGGGTTTTCGGGAACTACGGTAAAAACTTTGTCTTCACCATGCAAAACCTTGCCAAGACTCACAAAACACTTACAGTCGTTAATGACCAACATGGTCGTCCAACCTGGACACGTACCCTTGCTGAATTCATGACATATTTGGCTGAAAACCGTAAGGAATATGGTTATTATCATTTGTCAAACGATGCAGCAGAAGATACAACTTGGTATGACTTTGCAGTTGAAATCCTCAAAGATATGGATGTAGAAGTGAAGCCAGTGGATTCCAGCCAATTCCCAGCTAAGGCGAAACGCCCACTTAACTCAACGATGAGCTTGGCAAAAGCGAAAGCAACAGGATTTGTCATTCCAACTTGGCAAGATGCCTTAAAAGAATTTTATAAACAAGAAGTGAAATAATTAAAATGGAAAGATGGTGCGAAACCATCTTTTCATTCGGTAATACAATAAGGGGATTTATGAAAGAGCGAAAACTAAATATAGATATACTAAAATGTATTGCAATAGTATTTGTAGTATCTGTGCATTTTTTTCTTCATACCAATTATTATGGTCGTTCCTATACTTATAAAAGTATATTTTTATCATCTTTTATTTGGATGATTTTTATGACCTGTGTTCCTATATTTATCATGACTACAGGTTATTTAATGAAAGATAAGACTTATAGTAAAACTTACTTTATAAAATTACTACCAGTAATTGGAATTTACTGTCTTGCTGCTTCTATCTATACTTTTTTCGACGTTAGAGTTATTAATATAGATTATCTTGGTAAGTTACTAGTAAATATATTTTCCTTTAGCCACTATGCATGGTATGTAAATATGTATATTGGGTTATATCTAATAATTCCATTTTTAAATGCAGGTTTCAAATCATTTAATAATCGTAGAAATCAAGCTATTGCATTAGGTGTTCTAGTATTATTAACTGTTATCCCGGCTACTCTTTCATTGTTTAATAACAATAAGCAAATTTTTATGATTTTATCGCACCTAATTCCTGATTATTGGAAAGGACTCTGGCCTATTACATATTATCTTGTTGGTGCTTTTATTGCTTCTTTTAAGAAGAGGTCGACCATTAAAGAACTTTTTGTAGTCATTTTAATTCTTGATGTATTAAGCGTTTTGGGATTATCAGCGATATCAGAATCTAGTTTTGGGATAGAATACGGTGTTCTTCCAGTATTTCTATTGTCTTCATTAATCTTTTATTCAGTTATTCAACTACGAGTCGATATTAAAAATGAGTGGCTACAAAAAGTTGTTTTATTTATCTCTAAGAACACTCTTCCTATTTATTTACTATCTGTGATAGGAGATTTATATTGGTATCCTAAAATAGTTGAGAAATGGGGAGATTTTGCAAGCATCTTACCAAAATTTCCTTTGATTGTTTTCTTTTTGTTATGTCAATCCATATTAATAACATACTTATTATTAAATGTTCTAAAATATATACAAACTTTATTTAACAATCTAACAATTAAAAGTAGTAAATAAAATGCTAATTGAAAAAAATCTATGTATATTCTTTATTAACAATGTAGTATCAAAGTATTTTTTTCGATATAACTATAAGCCTTCTCTCTTTAAAAATAGTATTATATAATGAAGAGAAAGTAATTTGTAGGAGAAATTATGATTTCAAAGGATAAAGTTTCGGTTAAAAGTAGTAGACTTAAAAAAATTAATATTTCAAATCAAGACTCATTAAATGTTTCTACAAAACAAAATTATGTTTGGAACTTATTTGGAACAGCTTCTTCGTCGTTAATTTCAGTTATACTGTTACTTTTTGCTTCAAGATTACTTGATTCACATAATTCAGATATTTTTAGTATTGCATATGCTTTGGGGCAACAATTTTTTGTTTTAGGATATTTCCAGATACGTAATATGCAATCTACTGATATTCAGGAAAAATATTCATTTAGGTCTTATCATAATACGCGGATTGTAACAATAATAATGATGATAATAGCTTCTGTTGGATATGTATTTATTCAGGGGTATGATTTTTATAAATCTGCAATAATATTACTGTTGGTATTATATCGTGCAATAGATGCTTATTCTGACGTTTTCCAAGGATACTTTCAGCAAAAAAATCGTTCTGATCTTGCAGGGAAAGTCCAATTTTATCGAAGTTGGATTTGTATAATAGTCTTTGGATTTAGTTTGTTACTGACGAAATCATTAATGATTTCTAGTATCGTTATCTGTTTGATAAATTTATTACTTACAGTTATCTTAGATTATAGAATTTCAATTAGGAATTTCAATACAAGTTTTTCCCCTTCATTAGCAAAAGATTTGAGTAGTATATTTTCTATTTTAAGAGAAGCATTTCCTTTATTTCTAAATGGTTTTTTAATTACCTACGTCTATAATGAAGCTAAGATTGATATTGATTTGCTTTTAACCCAGGGACATTTTTCCAATGGTATTCAGCGAGACTTTAATGTGTTGTTTATGCCTGTCTTTGTTTTATCCCTTTTATTTTTTATTTTAAGACCTTTGACGACGCAATTATCGATTTATTGGTATGAACAGAAATATGAGTTGTTTTTTAAGCAAATTCGTCTCTTGTTTGTTGTTATGACAGCTTTAGGGGTAATCATTATTGGTCTAGGTTATCTAATAGGTACAGAGATACTAGGTATAGTCTACGGAACATCCCTGGTAGAATATAAAGTGCCTTTTGCAATTCTTCTGGCGGGAGGTATTCTTAATGTGTTGGCACTTGTTATTGATATCGTTATGACAATTTTTAGAAAGCAGGCCTATCTTGTCATTGCATACATTGCTACCTTTATTGTGGCCAAATTTATCACAATACCATTTGTAAAGGGAGAAGGTATTTTGGGTGCATCATTGTCATTTTTTATTTCAATGATTATCTTTTTTAGCACTAGCATAATAATTTATATTTGGGTAAACAATAACGATAAAAGAAAGAGAAGTTAATGAATATTCTATTTACGTTAAATAACGCTTTTGTTCCTCAAGTTGCAACATGTATGTGTTCAATTTTTGAGAATAATAAATCAATGGATGAGATTAATATTTATTTACTAAATACCGATATATCTGAGGCTAATAAATCAAAACTACAAGAATTCACTAAACTTTATGGTCGTTCAGTTCATTTTATTACTCTACCTAATCTGAGGAGTCTGATAGATTTTGATTTTGATACAAATGGTTGGTCCCCAATTGTGTTAGCACGCCTTTTAGTTGACAAGCTTTTACCAGAAGATATCGATAGAATTTTGTATTTAGATGGTGATACTTTGGTATTGGAGAGTCTGGAATCTCTTTGGAAATTAGATATGGGTAACCGTTCAATCGGAATGGGGCCGGAATCTACAGTTGACGCAGGACGAAGAGAATTTTTAGGTTTGGAAAAACAAATGTATTGTAACGCTGGGGTCCTACTTATTAATTTGGAGAAGTGGAGAGAGCGTAAACTCGGAGAGAAAGTTCTAGAATATTATAAAAAACATGATGGTAATCTTTTTGCTAACGATCAAGATGCAATTAATGGATCTTTAAAGGATGACATTTATGTTTTTTCTCCAAAATATAATTTCTTCAATATTTACTTCTTTTACCCTTATAAGGTGTTAAAAAAACTTTCTTTACCTGCTGAGTTTATTAGTAAAAAAGAGTTGCAAGAATCTATTAAAGAGCCAGTTATTGTTCATTATCTGGGAGAAGAACGTCCTTGGAGAAGGGGAAATACCCATAAACTAAGAAAGCAATATCTTTATTATTTTGAAAAGACACCTTGGTCTGAAACTCCTATGGAAACAGGTTGGGAATTATACTTTATTTGTTTTAGGACATTTAATATAATTATGAAACCTTTTCCAATGTTGAGATATAAGATTATTAACTCGCTGATACCGGCATTTATGAAATACCGAAAAAAACAGCTCAAAAAAATAAAAGATAGACGTTAAAAACAGAAAGAATTAGAATACATGAAAGTATTAATGATAATTCCTGCCTACAATGAGGAGGAAAGTATTTTCGATACGGTAACGAGCATCTTGAATTACCGCAAGAAGGTTGATTTTGATTTGGACTATGTGGTTATCAATGATGGATCAACAGATATGACAAAACAAATTCTTGAAGAGAACCATTTTAATGCTGTTCATCTCGTGATGAATCTTGGAATCGGTGGTGCGGTTCAAACAGGATATAAATATGCACTGGCGCATGATTACGATGTTGCTGTTCAGTTTGATGGTGATGGTCAGCATGATATCGAATCCCTGTCAGATTTGCTAGAACCAATTAGAAAAAACGAAGCAGACTTAGTTATTGGATCTCGTTTTGTTGGTGATGTTAAATCAGAAT
The DNA here is from genome assembly GCF_001069335.1 of Streptococcus sp. 1171_SSPC. Taxonomy (NCBI): domain Bacteria; kingdom Bacillati; phylum Bacillota; class Bacilli; order Lactobacillales; family Streptococcaceae; genus Streptococcus; species Streptococcus sp. 1171_SSPC. The sequence goes on along the minus strand of NZ_JWAK01000017.1, from coordinate 109,491 downwards.
TTCAGACAACTTTTATGAGACGCTTTGGTATAGGAGTTATTTCTAACTTGATTAAGTGGACAACAGGTCAAAGGGTCTTAGATACAACTTCGGGATATCGATTAGCTGACAAAGTTGTGATCAAACAATTTGCTAGACGTTACCCAATCAAGTATCCAGAACCTGAAACAATTGTTCATATTTTGAAACGTAAATATAAAGTTGTGGAAAAACCTGCTAATATGTTTGAACGGACAGGTGGCGTATCCTCAATCACCCCTATCAAGTCTATTCGTTACATGCTTGAAGTATGTTCATCAATTTTAATCGCAGCCTTTATGAGGGAGAGTGAATAATGTCAGTATTATCTATTGTTATGTTGGTAGCTTCAATCTTTTTCCTTTATCTAGTCATCAGAAATATCAACAAAAATAATATCCTATTTGAACAGGCATTCATGTGGATTGTAATCAGTTTTTTCATGATTATTATTTCCATTTTCGATGTCATTCCTGATTATTTTGCTAGATTACTTGGGTTTGAATTGACATCGAATTTTTTACTATCGCTAGCTATATTTTTCCTTTTAGTTATTTCTTTTTTACAAACTATGACCTTATCGAAACAGAAAGAGAAGATGAAACATTTGGTTCAAGAGTTGTCTATTTTAAAAAGCCATATAGAAATGAAAGAGGAGAAGAATGAAAGATAATCACACCTGGGTGATTTGTGCATATGGAGAAAGCGAATACTTAGAAGCCTGTATTCAATCCTTGAAGAAACAAACCCTCCAATCACAGATTATCTGTTACAGTTCAACACCACTGAATTCGATACAGGAACTTTGTCAGCGTTATGATATTCCTTTTTATACGAAGCAAGGTGGAGGAATTGGCAAGGATTGGAACAATGCTATGTCTTTTGTAGAGACAAAGTTTGCTACCATTGCCCATCAAGACGATTATTATGAGCCAGAGTATGCTGAGAAAGTTTTGGCTAAGATGGAAAAGTGTTCAGATGTGTTAATTGGCTATTCTGATTATTTTGAAGAAAAAGATGGCCATAGAATTCCTGCGAATACAAATCTGAAGATTAAGTCATTAATGTTAAAAACCATGAATCTTTTTCCAGCAAGTCATTTCTGGCGTAACCGTGTGATGGCCTTTGGAAATCCGATTTGTTGTCCAGCAGTTACTTATAATCGAGAAAATTTGAAGAATTTTTATTTTGATGAAGCAATGAGGGTGAGTTTAGATTGGTACGCATGGTATAAGATTAGTGAGTATAATGGTCGTTTTGCTTATGTATCTGACAAACTTATGTGCCACCGTATCCATGAAGAGTCTGAAACATCAAAAACCATCGCTGACAATACTCGTAGTAAAGAAGACCTATACATGTACCAACTCTTCTGGCCTAATTGGATCGCCAAGTTGCTAATGAGACAATATGTGAAGAGTCAAAAGACGAATAATTGATGGAGAAATAAAAATAGATGAAAAATAATATCGTTAATAGAGTCAAACCTTATTTGATCATGATAGTGTTTTCACTTGTTTTTATTTTTCCTTTTTTGTTTTCAAAAGGAAGTTTATATGGTGATGATTTACATTTTCACTTGGATAGAATGCTAGGCTTGTCAAATATTTTTGATAGTCCAATTAATTTTAAAACATTCTACAATAGTGGTCAGGGGATTAATTTCTTTTACCCATTTTTAATCTACTATCCTTTTTATATAATTTTTAGTTTTGTTCATAGTATATGGTTTTCGTGGTACATTTATCTGTTTATCATAACATTTATAACATTATCTATTTCTTTTTACTCAGCAACTAGTGTTTCAAATTCAAAAATTGTCGGTTACTTATTTGCAATTATATATACATTTAGTACATATCGTAGTTATAATATTCTAATTAGGTTTGCCACAGGTGAAATTTTAGCTATGGCGTTTTTACCCCTGATATTTGCAGGAGCATACCAAGTTTTTAAAGGTGATTATAAAAAATGGCCGATGCTATCTATTGGTATGACTTTGCTTGTTTACTCTCATTTATTATCTGTTTTTATAGCTACCTTTTTACTTACAATTTTCCTTTTCATTTTTTTGATTTGTGCTGATGAGAGAAAAAAGCGAATAATTGCTCTTATAAATTCAGTATTATCTTGTACTTTGATGTCATTATTTCAAATAGTTCCTCTGATTGAACAAATTCTATTTACGAAGTTGTCTTCCCCAGTTACTTTTCCATTAAATAATCAACTGTTTAATTTTAAACAGTTGATTATGGTTAACTTAGCCAATCAATTAGATAAGCAAGTTGGGCTTGTTCTTTTTATTTCTGTAGTGGTTATCTGTATTAGATTTCGATATATAGAAAAAATGTGGCGTATACTTTTTGTAATTAGCTTATGTTTACTTTTAGTTACTACTTGTTTAGTGAATTGGGAGAAATTCCCTTTAGCCTTGCTCAAAGTAATACAATTTCCGTGGCGTTTAAATGGCTTTACAACAGTATTTTTATCTTATTTATTAGCTGTTGTTCTTTTAAAATTAAAGAAATATATTTATGTTTCGTTTATTATTCTAGCCATATTTATGAATACTTTTAGTGTGATGAAGACATGTAACTTTCTTGCTGAAGAGCCAGTTAAAGTTGCTTTTAGAGAATTATCAAAGAGGAATGATTATTATAAATTAACACATTCTGTGTTTGTTCCGGATTATACAAATGAAATAAGTGAAGGAACTAAAACAAATATTATGCCAGAGGATCCAAGGTGGAGAGTTGTTCAACACGAAATCTATCTAGGTAAACAGTTGGTTAATAGTGAACAGAGTATTTATTCAGCTAGTACCGCTACCTTCCAGTTTACTAATAGTCAAAACAAAACAGAAATAGCTTACCTTCCAGTTTATTATTATAAAGGTCAAAAAGTATATTTAGATGGTCAAAAAGTATTGAGTTCGTTAAGTGAATGGTCTTCGACTGCTGTAGAAGTCCCACCGGGAACTCATATCTTAAGAGTGACTTATTCCTATACTTTGTTAGCTAAACTTTCATTTATTATTTCACTATTGTCGACATTTATATTTTTATTAATTTATATAAGGACTAAAACAAAAAAATATTTTATAAATGAATGACACAGAAAATCAATATAAAGCAGAATCGATCTGCTTTTTTTACTCAATATTAAGAGGACTTTTTCTTTTTTGAATAAACTATAGTATAATTAAAGTAGTATGCACTTTCAAAGATTAATCTAACTAATAATCTTTGAAGCTTAGTAATATTAGTAATTATCAGATACTAATTGAAATTTTATTAAACAAACTGGATGGAAAAATGAATGATTTAATATCAGTAGTTGTAACATGTTACAACCATGAAAATTATATTGAACAATGTTTGCGAAGCATTTTTAACCAAACCTATCGAAACATTGAATTAATTGTTCTTGATGATGGTTCGACAGACAGTTCTAACCAAATTATCCAAGAGGTTTTGAAGGAATCACCTTTTGAGACAAGATTTGAAACTCATGAAAATCTTGGGGTAGTAAAGAATCGAAATTTAGGACTCGAGCTTATTCGAAGTGATTACTTGCTATTTGTAGATAGTGATAATTACCTTGATGAAGATTATGTGGAACAGTTGTACAGTAAGTTGGTGGAAACAAATGCTGACATCGTTTACTGTGATCTTTTTAACCCAGAAAAAGAAGAGTTCTACCTCAAAAGCCGTGAATTTGACCTAATTGCATTTCTAAATGCTAGTTTTATTGATAACTGTTCTTTGATTCGTAGAAGTATTATTGGAAAAGCTTGTTATGATGAGAAGTTAAATCGAAAAAAGCTTGAAGATTATGACTTCTTATTGAACTTGATTATTAATAACGGTGCTAAAGCAATTTATAAGCCAAATACTAAGCTTAATTATCGTGTCTTTGAAACAGGATCAATTTCTGGACGTGACTCCGTTCGCTACCATTATGAAATCTATCTTGACATTCTAGAGAAATATCTTGATAAGATTCCTCATGAAATATACAAAGCAGTTTGTGATAACCTCATGGTTTTGGAAGAGCGGTTGGATAGCTTGATTAAACATCACGATGAAGTAACAGACTATGTTAACCGCTTGAAAAAAGAACGTGATCAACTTGAACGAAGAAAATATACGCAGTCTAAACAACTGAAAGACGCTCAAGAAGAAATTGAGCTTATCCGAAGTTCGCTGTCATATCGTTTAGGGAACGCCCTTATCACCCCTATAAAGACAGCTGGAGTAATTGCTAAGAATCCAAAGGCTATTAAAAGTTATTTGAGAGCTTTAAAAGTCAAAGTTGTGCAACTACGTCGTCGTATGACACCACTTAAGGTTCGTCAGTTACGCCGTCTTAGAAACAGTCAACGCTCTGCTTTATCATATAACGGTAAGAAAGCGCTGGTTTATGTTATTTTTGAGTCTGAAGCTCGTCTTCAAGAATATAAATTACGTTTCTTGCAAGCCCTGTCTCCATTAGTAGATGATGTTATTATTGTTGTGAATGGCCACCTTCATGAAGATGACATCAATACTCTCGATACTTATGGTCGAGTTTTAACTCGTGACAATAAAGGATACGACACTGCAGCCTTTAGAGAAGGAATTTTTGCCTTTGGTAAGGACAAGCTTAAGGATTACGACCAGCTCCTCTTGGTGAATGATACCAATATTGGTCCGATGAGAGATTTGTCTCAAGTATTCAAGGAAATGGCTGATAAGCAACTAGATTTCTGGGGGATTTCCTTTGGCGAAGAACAAGAAGATGTTACTAAGGAGAATCCTTATGGTTATATTCCTAAACATCTTCAATCTTATTTCTTAGTTATTGAAAAGCTTATGCTAAATGATGATGCCTTTTATGAGTACTGGACGCATTTGACGGATACAGATTCTCGTGATAAGGCGATTGGTCGACATGAGACACGTTTTACCAAGCATTTTGCTGATTTGGGTTATCGTTTCGATGCGGTCGTGCAAGAATACGAAGATTCTGCCATGTATATTCACCCACTTAAGATGCTCAAAGCAGGTAGCCCTTTGGTGAAATACACAGCTCTGAAAAATTATGATGAAGACCAGTTCTTGTGGCAAGGTCTGGATCGTGATTCAGAAGTCCCTGACTTGTTGGACTTTGTTGCAGAAAAAACGGATTACCCTGTGGCAATCTTGGAAGATATTGTAAATAAATTTAAGACTGTTCCACGTGATCAATATATTCTATTGATTGATGGGGTTGAAAATATTATTCCGCAATGTACCCGTTATCGTGTCTTGAACAAGGCAGAACAATTACGCAAACATGGCTTTGCAGTCAAAGTTGTTAACCTATCTGATTTCCAATTATTGGTGGCTCAAAATGCTAGTCACATCATTATCTACCGTTCCCCAATATCACCTGAACTTTTGCGTCTCTGTCATTTGGCTAAGGAATATGGAAAACCTGTCTTCTTTGATATTGATGATTTAGTCTTTGATACGGTTTATACAGATCAATTGAGTTATACGCAGGGGTTGAATTCGGTTGAAAAAGGAAACTATGATGCAGGTGTTCGAAATTATGGCTATATGCTAGAAAACTGTGATGGTGCCATTACTTCAACTAACCAGTTGCAGGAGGAGTTGTATAAGTACCAAAGTAAGGTTTTACTTAATCGTAACTTGGCTTCTGATGAATTAATCGCTATTAGTAGTCAATTTATCAAAGATTACTCTCAAACATCTAATATTGTTAAGATTGGTTATTTCTCTGGTTCAATTAGTCATAATGAGAATTTTGAATTGATTAAACCAGCTATTAAGCAACTGCTTACAAAATATAGCAATGTCCAATTACATATTGTCGGGATTCTCGATATCCCTCAGGATATGAAGCCCTTTGAAAATCAAATTGTAACTCACGATTATGTGGACTGGGATAAATTGCCTGCCTTGATTAGTGAGGTTGATATTAACCTAGCACCGCTTGTAGATTCTATCTTTAACCGTGCGAAGTCAGAGATTAAGTGGATTGAAGCTGCCTTGGTGAAGGTACCAACAGTAGCAAGCAAGATAGGAGCTTTCTCAGATACGGTTGTTGATGGTGAAACAGGATTGTTGGCTACTGATGAACAGTGGTTCGACAAGCTTGAAGACTTGGTTTTATCTCCAGAATTAAGACAGAAAATTGCAGATGCTGCTTATCGGGCTGTTCTTGAAAACTGTACCTTAAGCAAGAAAGATGATATGGTGACTTATTTTGAACAAAAATAAACAAATAAAAGTTGAAAATTTATTTTTCATCTTAGCAACGATTTTTATTTTTTCATTTATGTTAGTATTTCCAATTAATCGTGTGCCAGACGAAACAAACCACGCGCGTATGACTTGGGAAACTGTCCACAAACCAACTCTACAGTCCTTTAAATGGATGAACGAGATTTCGAGTGATGCTCATGTAAACCCTACTGACTATGAAAAGGTTCTTAATAAAAAACTTGATATGGAAAAAGAACCGTATCAAGTCACTCTAAACCTTAAATCTCTTTCCTTCCTTCCTCAGTTGGTTGGTATGACATTGGGAAGTTTGATAAAGCCAACAGTAGGCATGATAATCTATATGGGCAGAATTTTTAATGCCTTAGCTTATATTATAGGTGTTTTTTGTTTAATTAAATATTTTAAATATGGTAAACTAGCTCTATTCTTTATTTCGTTACAACCAATAATGGTTCAACAAGCATCTTCTTTATCTTATGATGTAATGAATTATTTAGAAATCATGCTAGCAATCGGTTTTATAACGAATCTAGCATACAAAAAGACTTTTTCAAATAAAGATGGATTTTTATTAGTACCTATATCGTTATTGCTTTTAGCTACTAAACCAAATAACTTTTTATTACTATGTCTTATTCCGTTTATACCATTAAATTTTGAAGGTGTCTTTAGTTTTTTAAATACGCCCTTAAGAGTGATTAAACAGACTATTTCAAAATTTAAGTATGTGTTTTATTTAGTTCTATTACTTGCAATCTTCGCTGTTCTATATTATTTAATGAGAGATAACGGTGGAGTAATCCACTACATTCGAGTGTTGTCGAATACATTATTAAAACAACATATGAACGGTGACCTAAATACTATTTTGACAATAGGTATGTTTGGTTATTTTGGGAATTTCACTATTCAGCTTCCATTATGGCTTATTTTTGTAAATATTTGCGTATTATTTCTTATATTTTTATCAAGCGAAGAATACTTCTTCACTAAAGATTTTGCAACGGTCTCTTCATTATTGTTTCCAATACAAGTGCTTGCCACTGTAACGGTCATGTATCTACAATGGACACCTATAGTGTTAGGAAAAGGGGCGAATATTTCTGTTGGAAGCCAGGGGAGATATTTCACTCCATTTCTCATCTTATTTTTGCCCATAATTGCAAATTTAGGTAACCTTAAAATGAAACAGCATAAGTTGCTAACTATTACTGTAGTTACCTTATTATTCAATTATCTGATTTCTCTTTACTTATTAATTCCATTTTATTGGGTATTTTAGGAGTTGCGATGACTAAAACAATTTTATTTATTTCACCTACTGGAACAATGGATAATGGCGCCGAAATTTCAATTTTTAATTTAATGAAATTTTTAGTTAGTAAAGGCTTTCGAGTCTTAAACGTTTTCCCTGATTATCGTGTACCAGTTCAAAAAAATTATTTGGAGCAGATGAAGAAAGCTGGAATTCAAGCTATTGGTATTCCAGCAGTTAAGTGGTGGTGGGAAGAAGCTCCAGGTGGATTACCTGGGACACATTATCAGCGAGTAAAAAGTTACGAGGATAATATTAAAAGAATTCGAGAGATTTTGAATCAGAATAAAGTTGATTTAGTTATTAGTAACACAGCTAATGTCTTCCAAGGAGCTTTAGCTGCAGCTGAAGAAAATATTCATCATTTTTGGTTAATTCATGAATTCCCTGAGGGAGAATTTGGTTATTATAAAGAAAAACTTGAATTTATTGAATATTATTCTGATCAAATTTTTGCTGTGTCTGGTTCTTTGCAAAAGGAATTATCACAATTATTAACTGATAAGAATATTTTAAGTTTTATACCATACTCTGAAATAAGTGGTACAAATTTAAAAACCTCTAATTCTCATAGGATTATTCAGATTGGAAGAATAACTGAGAATAAAAATCAGTTGGAATTAATCAAAGCTTATCACAATTTAAATATTTCAAATATTCCATTGATATTTATTGGTGCAGAAGATGAAGAATATGCAAAAAGATGTAAAGATTATGTAAAAAATAATGGCATTCAAAATGTTCATTTCATAGGTTTTCTTGAAAAACCTTGGGAATTTTTAACAGATAAAGATATATGTGTATTTACATCAAAAATAGAAACGTTTGGAATGGTATATATTGAAGCACTAATAAATAGCATTCCAACAATTGTATCGAATAACAAGGGATATAGATCTGTTAAAGACCTCTTTATACAAGGAGAAATGTACTGCTTGGGTGATATACCTGATTTATCAAGACATATCTTAAATTTATTGACAAATTTTTCTATGAAGAAAAATGAAATGGTACAAAATAAAGAAAAAATAACAGCAATATATAATTTAGAAACTGCTTATAAGTGTATATTGAAACATGTAAATGAGGATGTAGAGATTAATGTAAAGGAAAAAGATAAATTTTTAAATATTAAGGGTGTAAAATCATCTAAAATTGATGTATTTAAAAATTTTATTAAAAAATTATTTGTATTAAAAAAGTTATAGAATGATTGCAGACAAATACCGTCACTACAAATGGTTATACAAGCTTTCCTTAAAATGGTATAATTGAACAGACTGTAAATTATTAGAAAGGGAATATTATGCAACACGTTTTTATTATCGGAAGTCGTGGTCTTCCGGCTCAATATGGCGGTTTTGAGACTTTTGTGGACCAATTGGTCTCCCATCAAGTGTCTTCGGAAATCCAGTACCATGTTGCTTGCCTTTCTAATGATCAAGCCTATCATCATTTTGACTACAAGGGTATCGATTGTTTTACGATTAAAGCCCCGAAAATTGGGCCTGCGCGTGTCATCGCCTACGATATGATGGCCATCAACTATGCCTTGAAGGTCGTTAAGAAACAAGGAATTGAACAGCCGATTTTTTATGTTTTAGGCAATACAATTGGAGCTTTTGTGGCGCCTTTTGCGCGTAAGATCCATAAGATGGGTGGACGATTCTATATCAATCCAGATGGACTGGAGTGGAAGCGGGCCAAGTGGGCTAAACCGATTCAAGCCTATCTCAAGTATTCTGAAAAAATCATGACACGCCACGCTGACTTGGTAATTTCAGACAACCCAGGTATTGAGTCCTATATCAAGGAAGCCTATCCTTGGTCCAAGACGACCTATATTGCCTATGGGACGGACTTGTCTCCGACCAGCCTGACCAGTCAGGATAATAAGGTCCGAGAATTCTATCAGAAATGGCAGACACAGGAGAAGAACTATTACTTGATCTTGGGCCGCTTTGTGCCAGAAAATAATTATGAGACTGCCATTCGTGAATTTATGACCTCTTCCAGCAAGCGGGATTTGGTGATCATTTGTAATCATGAAGGCAATCCCTATTATGAAGAACTCCGTGCTCGAACAGGATTCGATCAGGATCCTCGCGTTAAGTTTGTAGGAACGGTTTATGACCAAGACCTCTTGAAGTATATCCGTAAAGAAGCCTTTGCTTATATCCATGGTCATGAAGTGGGCGGAACCAATCCGGGTCTCTTAGAGGCTCTTGCTCACACGGATCTGAATTTAGTTTTAGGAGTCTCCTTTAACCAAACAGTTGCCAAGGACACAGCTCAATATTGGACCAAAGAAGCTGGGAATTTGGCGCATTTAATCAACCAGGTTGATTCTTTAGAAGATGTATCTGAATGGGGTCAATTAGCTAAAACCAATATGAAGCAAAACTTTACCTGGGAAAAAATTGTAGGTGAGTACGAGGAATTATTCTTATCATGAAAGTAAATATCTTGTTGTCCACCTATAATGGTGAACAGTATCTAAAAGAGCAGGTCAAAAGTATTCAAGACCAGACTTATCAAGACTGGCAACTCTTGATCCGAGATGATGGGTCAACTGACGATACGGTAAAGATTATTCAAGAATTGGTGGCCCAGGATGAGCGTATCTGCTTTGTCAATCAAGGAGCCATCGTAAATCTGGGTGTCATCAAGAGCTTCCATGCCCTCTTGAAATATGAAAAAGCTGATCTTTATTGCTTCAGTGATCAAGATGATGTCTGGCTTCCTGAAAAAATTGCTCTTCAAGTAGCAGAAGCGTCCAAGCACCCTCAAGAAGTCCCTTTGCTGGTCTACACAGATTTAAAAGTGGTCGATGAAAACTTGAACGTGCAACATGAGAGTATGATTCGCACCCAGTCTGATCATGCCAATACAGAACTGATTCAAGAGCTGACGGAAAATACGGTAACTGGTGGTGTAGCCATGATTAACCACGCGTTGGCTGACTTATGGACAGGCCAAGAAAAACATGCGCTTCTCATGCATGATTGGTATTTAGCCTTGCTGGCAACTGCTTTTGGAAAGCTCATCTATATCGATCAGCCGACAGAATTGTACCGGCAGCACAGTAGCAATGTTCTGGGTGCTCGAACCCTTAGGAAACGGTTTAAAAATTGGGTTCGCCCTCATATTCTGTTTGCTAAGTATTGGAAGCTCATTGAATCCAGTCAAGAACAAGCAAAAAATTTATTGGAACTGCCAGTCAGCCCCCAAAATAAAGAAATTATTGAAAACTTTGTGACCATTATGGACGTTCCACTGAAAGAACGTCTGAGACGGATTCGTCAGTATGGTTATCGCAAGAACAGGGCTTTTCACACGTGTGTGTTCACGACCTTGATTTTAACAAAGTTTGCATTTAGAGGTGGAAAATAATGTTTGATGTTTTTAGTCAGAAAAATCGAATTTTATTACGAGAATTAATCAAAACAGACTTTAAATTACGCTATCAAGGCTCAGCTATTGGCTACCTTTGGTCAATTCTGAAACCCTTGATGATGTTTAGTATCATGTATGTGGTATTTGTTCGATTCTTAAGATTTGATGATGGAACTCCGCACTACGCAGTTGGATTGCTTTTGTCGATGATTTTTTGGAGCTTTTTTACAGAAGCGACAAATATGGGGATGTTGTCTATTGTTTCAAGAGGCGATTTGTTGAGAAAGTTGAATTTTCCAAAACAGACTATTGTTGTTTCATCGGTACTAGGAGCAGCTATCAACTTCTCGATTAATTTATTAGTTGTGTTCACTTTCGCCTTGATTAATAATGTCTCATTTGGGATTCATACTCTTGTTATCATTCCTTTATTTATTGAGATTTTGTTTCTTTCCTTAGGCTTTGCTTTTATCCTATCGGCTCTATTTGTTAAATACCGTGATATAGGTCCAGTTTGGGAAGTAGTGCTACAGGCTGGAATGTATGCGAGTCCAATTATTTATTCAATTACATATTTATTACAACGAAATCATACTGATGTTGCAAAACTATTGATGATGAACCCAATTGCACAAATTTTGCAAGATATGCGTCACTATATTATTGATCCAGTCAACCCTCGAGGTTGGGAGTTATTTGATAATAAGTTAATTGCATGTATTCCATATTGTATTCCAATAGTTGTATTTATTATTGGAGTTATTGTATTTAACAGAAATTCTAAACGATTTGCGGAGATTTTATAATGTCAAGTAATATTGCAGTTAAAGTTGACCATGTCAGCAAATACTTTAAGTTACCAACTGAATCGACTCAAAGTTTACGAACAACTTTAGTAAACCGATTTAGGGGGATTAAGGGTTACAAAAAACAAGAAGTTTTACGTGACATTTCTTTTGAAGTTGAAAAAGGAGATTTCTATGGTATTGTAGGACGAAATGGTTCTGGAAAATCTACTCTATTAAAAATTATTTCTGAAATTTATGTGCCAGAAAAAGGCACAGTCACTATCGATGGGAAACTGGTGTCCTTTATTGAGCTTGGAGTGGGCTTTAATCCAGAACTGACAGGTCGGGAAAATGTCTATATGAATGGAGCCATGCTGGGCTTCTCAACAACTGAGATTGATGCCATGTATGATGACATTGTAGACTTTGCCGAGTTGCATGAATTCATGAACCAGAAACTCAAGAACTACTCATCAGGGATGCAGGTTCGTTTAGCCTTTTCGGTTGCCATTAAGGCTCAAGGGGATATCTTGATTTTGGATGAGGTTCTAGCGGTTGGAGACGAGGCTTTTCAACGTAAGTGTAATGATTACTTTATGGAACGCAAAAAATCAGGTAAGACGACAATTCTTGTTACCCATGATATGAATGCTGTAAAAAAATATTGTAATAAGGCTGTTTTAATTGAAAATGGGTTAGTTAAAGTAGTTGGAAATCCTGATGATGTTGCAAATCAATATAGTTATGATAATGCAGCAAATCAAAAAGTTTCAAATGATGATGTTACAATTGAGGATGTAGCTGTAAGCAATTTAAATATAAAATTGCTTTCGAATAAAATGTCAAGTCCTGAAGATCCCATTGAGTTTGAGGTGTCATATGATGTTAATCAGGACATAAAAACTTACATAGCTTTCTCGCTAACTGAAATTGATCGCGGTCTTTGGGTATATAATGATAATTCTTTAGATTTATTAACTGATGGAAAAGGGAGGAAGAGTTTCCGCTATTCTTGTAGTTTATCAAGCTTGAATGATATCAAATTAAAACTTCAAGTTTCAGTAAGAGATAGTTCGAATACAATGCTTGCATTTGCAAAGGGAGATAATTCACCTATAATTTTATTAAATCGAACAGATATTTTAGATGATGATTTGTCAGCGAAAGATTCTGCTACCGGATTATTGCAAAGGAATGGGAAATGGGAGACGATGTAGATGAATAGAATTCTACTTTATGTTCACTACAATAAGTCTGATGATTTAAGTAGTCATGTTTTATATCAATTGGAAAAACTTTCCCCACTTTTTTCGCGTATTCTATTGATATCGAATAGTTGCTTATCAACTGAACATTTAAAATCCCTACGAAAAATTGGCATTAATGAAGTTGTTCAACGAGAGAATATTGGGTATGATTTTGCTGCCTGGCGAGATGGTATGAATTATATAGGATTTAATTCCTTGGTAGATTATGATTCGGTTACCTTGATGAACGATACATGTATTGGTCCCTTGTGGGATTTAAAAGAGTATTTTGAAAAATTTGAAAAACAAGTAGATATTGATTTTTGGGGAATGACTAATTTTAGAAAAACAAAGTATTTTAAGGAACATCTTCAGAGTTATTTTGTTTTTTATTCCCGTCAAGTTGTGTCGTCAAAAGTTTTTCAAAAGTTTTGGACAAGTATTAGGGATTATGAAAATATAAGAAGTGTGATTGATCGTTACGAGACAAGATTTACTGGTATTCTAACTAAATCTGGATTTAAATACGGTGTGGTTTTTAATACTATAAATGAAGACGCAGGTAATCTAATTCACCCTGATTTTTCTTATTATAGGCCCGAAGAAATTCTTAATCAACAAGTACCATTTATAAAAGTTAAGGTATTTCAAGTTAATTCTGAACAGACTAATTACATAAAGAGTCAAATCAATAATTTAACTGATTTTCCTATGTCGGTTTTAAATGAACAATTGATTTCAAATGTATATTGTATAACTGATGCGACGGTAGAAAATAAAGATTTTATTTCCAGAATAAAAAAGTTAGTTAGGAGAATATTTAGAAAATAAGATGCTTAACTTTATTAAAAACCAATACATTAAATTATGCTTATTCTTAGTGAGCTTTATTTTATTGTTAATTGTCAATTTTAATTATTTTCTACCTTTCAATTCCACTCATTCAATTTTATATTTTTCGTATTCTCATTATGCTCCCTTACTCTTTTTTATAAGTATTAGTTTTATATCCGTTGTCCTTTCGAAAATTTGGTCAAGATACTTTTTTATTAAGAGTGCTATTATATACTTATTATACTTATTAGGGTCGTATATTATTGAATGTAGTAGAAATGTAAATGTTTTAAAATATAATATTTTTTCTTTTAAAGCGAATGACTTTTTTCAAGTTAATTTTCTCCTATTTCTTTTCTCTATATTTTTAATTGCATTTATTTATCATTATGTAATCTCAATTTATTGCCCTATTTTTGAGAATAGGCTTATTAAAATTTCTGAGTACAAGGAATATTACTCAATATTATTCCACAGCTTCATGTTAATAGGTTTTTGTCTAACTGATTCAAAAATTTATAAAATATTACCGGAAACTGGTTATTTAAGAGATTTATTTACAGACGGTCTGATTAAAAACCAGTTTTCATATTTAATGGAATTAGATAAATTTATTATTCTTTTAATTATCATACTTTTTCCTTTTGTTTTTTGTAGTATTATTGGTATTGATGAATTATACAGAAATAGACCTAAATTCGGTGCTGCCTTAGTCTGTAGTTCTTTTTTTGCTATCACCTTTAATTATACGATTCAAAATAGTATTAGAACAGATGTTACTATTTTAGGTAGAAATTTATTTCCTGGTGCAACCGCCTTTCAAGTACTTGTATTTTTTGCATTATTTTTACTTATTTATTGTTTATTTAATGAGTTTTTATTAAGTACTCTATTAAGTGTATTTTTAATCATTGGTATATCAATAGCTAGCTATTTTAAGTTTCAATATAGGCAAGAGCCTATTTTGCCAAGTGATTTAAGTTGGTTGATGCATCCAGGTATTATGTTCGATTCGCTTGGGCCTCAATCGTATTTTTATGTGTTTTTAATAGTTGCAGTATTTTTGGGTTTGTACTTGTTTTGTAGAAAAATATTACTTTATGGGAGAGTATTGGAAAATTATTATCTAAGAGGAATTGTAATAATTTCTATCTTTTCATTCTTCATTGGTATTTATAGTGTTTTTAAACAGAGAAGAGATGGTAAGGTTGATGACAGTATACCTGTAATTGGTATTTTAAACAATCAACATGATATTTCTTGGTTTGGAAATACAACGAATGCTCAAGTTAAATCATTATCATATGTTTGGTTTTCTCATTTAACATCAGAAGTTATGATAAAACCAAAAGACTATAGTAAAAGTTCTATTCAAAAAATTGAAGAAAAGTACAAAAAAGTTGCGGGTGATATAAATCTAACCAGAAAAGAGAATATAAACGAACAAACAGTCATTTATGTATTAAGTGAAAGTTTTTCTGATCCTTCGCGTATTGAGGATGTGAAAGTATCATCTAATCCAATTCCTAAAATCCAAGAAATAAAAAAACGTACGACAAGTGGTTTAATGAAATCGGATGGCTATGGAGGTGGAACTGCTAATATGGAGTTTCAAACCTTAACTGGTTTACCTATGTATAACTTATCTCCTTCCATTTCTATATTATATACACAAGTTGCTCCAGTCATGAATTACTTTCCTTCAATAAGTAATTCTTTCAATTCTAATAATCGGATTGTTATACATATAGCTAGTCCTAGTAATTATTCGCGTAATATTATTTATGGAAACCTTGACTTTGCTAAATTTATTCATTATGGTAATAAAGGAAAAGAGGGTTACAATATTGGTGGGAATTATAGTGATGAGTCCACTTACCAATTAGTACTAAAAAATATGAATAAAGATAGTCAATTCTTTTCAGTAATGACGATGCAAAATCATACACCATGGAATGAACCTAATCCAATTGATATGAACGCATCTTATCCAGGATTTTCTGATAATGCAAATAATCAATTATCTGCATACATCAGAATGTTATATCATACTGACAATGCCACCCAAGACTTCCTAGAAAAGTTATCCAAAATTGATAAAAAGATTACGGTTGTCTTCTATGGAGATCATTTGCCTGGTTTGTATCCAGAATCTGCCTTTAAGAACTATCCAGAAGGTCAGTACCAAACGGATTACTTTATTTGGAGTAATTTTGAGACTCCTAAATTAGACTATCCTTTAGTCAATTCAAGTGATTTCTCTGCTATGGTCTTTGAACAGACCAACTCTAAAGTCTCACCTTACTATGCTCTCTTGACGGAAGTTTTGAAGAAAGCAAGTGTAGACAAAAAAGCTTTAGAAGGAGAAGCGAGGGAGATTGCTGAAGATTTGAAGATGGTGGAATATGATTTGATCAGTGGTAAAGGCTATCTATCCAAAGATTTCTTCGAGGTACCATCGGCGAAAAATTAATGGAAAGAGACCAGCTTTCATCAATCTGTCATTCAGTGATTTGATCACTAAAATTATTAAAAATAGAACAGGCTTTCCTGTTCTATTTTTGTTGATTTTATGCTAAACTAGTAGAAGGGGGTTCCGCATATGATTAAGATTTTTGGGAAAATCCGATACCATTGGCAGCCTGATTTATCCATGCTAATTACCTATTGGTCTTTATCGGTTATACCCGTCTTTATTGGACTAGCTCTGATGTATGAGAGTTCCAGTATCCCGACGGTGGTACTCTTTTCATTCTTTCTCTTTATGGCCTTGCTGGCTGTAGGAGTTCATCGCTATTTTACCATATACGATGATGGGTTTTTACGGATTATCACGGCGAATCCATTGACTCCTATAAAAGTTCCGATTTCATCGATTGAAAAAGTGGAAGTTACAAAGAATTCCATCAAGTTGATTTTCAACGATGGATCAAGAAGTCGGACCTTCTGTATGCGTAAGTGGCCCAAAAAATACTTTATCAATGCCTTAGCCTTGAATGATCATTTTAAGGGTGAGATTGAGTTGACAGATAACTTTATCCATGTGGACTATTATCAACTCTACTATGCAGATAATGAAAAAAGCTCTTAATCTTTGATAAGAGCTCGGGTTGGACAATTTTTAACCGCTTCTTGGATAGAAGCATCGGTAGGAAATTCCTTTTCCAATCGTTCATCCTCAGAGGCGAACTTAACGATGCCATTATCGTGATAGTCAAAAATGTCCGAATATGTTTGGCAAAGGCCGCATGCGATACAACGTTCAGGTATTAAGGTTATTTTCATATCTATATTGTAATGATTTTAACGGGAAAACACAAGGAGGAAGTTATGCCGAAAGAGCCATGGGAAGAAGAGATTTATGATGATGGAGAAGAAACATTGAAACGAACAAACAAATTGAATGGAATAAAAGCTGATCGCTTGTTAACCATCTTGGCGATTATTTTCTTTATTATTATTGTAGCGATGGTCTGCTTCTTAGTTTACCTTTCTACAGGTGGAAGCGATAAGAAGAAACAAATGAGCGGTTTCTACAATGGTGAAACAACAGTCGTTTCATCTAGTAGTGCAGCTCCTGTAGCAAAAAGTTCAGAAGCTTCAAGTGATGATGAGTCAGGAGAAGAGACTATCACAGTCCTTGCTGGTGAAGGAGAGGCAGCGATTGCGGCACGTGCTGGCATTTCGATCGCCCAATTGGAGCAATTGAATCCATCTCACATGTCTACTGGTTCCTGGTATGCGAATCCAGGTGATGTGGTCAAAATTCGATAAAGGATAGACTATGAAACAAATTCAAATCGCAATTGATGGTCCTGCATCCAGTGGGAAATCAACTGTTGCTAAGATTATTGCTAAAGATTTAGGCTACACTTATCTCGATACAGGTGCCATGTATCGTGCAGCGACCTATTTAGCTCTTCGTCATGATCTGACTGAAGAAGATGTTGACCAGTTGGTTGATTTGCTGAACCAATATCCTGTCAGCTTTGGTCGCTCTGAAGACGGCCAGCAATTAGTCTTCGTAGCTGATGTCGATGTGACCCATCCAATTCGTGACAATGAAGTGACCAACAATGTCTCTTGGGTATCTGCCTTAGCTCCTGTCCGTGAGCGCTTGGTGGCCCAGCAACAACAGATTGCTGCTCAAGGTGGGATCGTCATGGACGGTCGCGATATTGGAACGGTTGTTTTACCAAATGCAGAATTGAAAATTTTCCTAGTGGCTTCTGTAGAAGAACGTGCAGGGCGTCGCTATAAAGAAAATTTGAGCAAGGGCATTGAAACAGATTTAGAAATATTGAAAAAAGAAATTGCTGAGCGGGACTACAAAGACAGTCACCGAGAGGTTTCGCCATTAAAACCAGCAGCAGATGCCATTCATTTTGATACGACTGGTGTCGGGATTGATCAAGTGGTTGCATTTATTGAAGAAAAAGCAAAAAAAATCCTTGACAATCCATCATAAACTTGATATCATATAAAAGTTGAGAAAAGCAGAAGTGAGAACTTCTCGCCTTGCGACTAACGTTGTCTGGCCCCTACGGATCAAGTTTCAGAAATGAAATATAATCATGTAGTGCGGGTTTGCGTTAGCAAGTCCGCTCTTGTTTTTCTCTAAAATAAAAAAAGAGGTGAAAACCATAGCAAAGCAAGACTTATTCATCAATGATGAAATTCGTGTACGTGAAGTTCGCTTAATCGGTCTTGAGGGCGAACAATTGGGTATCAAACCACTTGGTGAAGCGCAAGCACTTGCGGACGATGCTAATGTGGACTTGGTTCTCATTCAACCTCAAGCTAAACCTCCTGTTGCGAAAATTATGGACTACGGTAAGTTCAAATTTGAGTACCAGAAGAAACAAAAAGAACAACGCAAAAAACAAAGCGTTGTGACCGTGAAAGAAGTTCGTTTGAGCCCAGTTATTGACAAGGGTGATTTCGATACAAAACTTCGCAATGCTCGCAAGTTCCTTGAAAAAGGGAACAAAGTGAAGGTTTCCATTCGCTTTAAGGGTCGTATGATCACCCATAAAGAGATTGGGGCAAAAGTTTTAGCCGATTTCGCTGAAGCAACTCAAGATATTGCTATCATCGAACAACGTGCTAAAATGGATGGTCGTCAAATGTTCATGCAGTTGGCGCCAGCAACTGACAAGAAATAATCTGTCAGAAAGTTAAAAAAAGGAGAAAATATTATGCCAAAACAAAAAACACACCGCGCATCAGCTAAACGTTTCAAACGTACAGGTTCTGGTGGACTTAAACGTTTCCGTGCTTACACTTCTCACCGTTTCCACGGAAAAACTAAGAAACAACGTCGTCATCTTCGTAAAGCATCTATGGTGCATTCAGGAGATTTCAAACGTATCAAAGCAATGCTTACTCGCTTGAAATAATCGCGTATTTGTAAGTTAAGAATTCTAGGAAATATTGGAGGAAATATAAATGGCACGTGTTAAAGGTGGCGTTGTATCACGCAAACGTCGTAAACGTATTCTTAAATTAGCTAAAGGTTACTATGGAGCTAAACACATCTTGTTCCGTACTGCAAAAGAACAAGTAATGAACTCTTACTACTATGCATACCGTGACCGTCGTCAAAAGAAACGTGACTTCCGCAAATTGTGGATCACACGTATCAATGCGGCAGCTCGTATGAACGGACTTTCATACTCACAATTGATGCATGGTTTGAAATTGGCTGAGATCGAAGTTAACCGTAAAATGCTTGCTGATTTGGCTGTTAACGATGCAGCAGCTTTCACAGCTCTTGCAGATGCAGCTAAAGCAAAACTTGGTAAATAATTGAAAAAGAGATCCGCATGGATCTCTTTTTCTTTGAGTGAAGGAATCGGCTGTGACAGTGTCATCTTTTTTTCTTGCTGATTTCGTGCTATAATGAAAAAAATTTAGAATGTTTATGAAGGAGGACAAGACTGTGGGACATAAACGATTAGCTTGGGATGAGTATTTTGCGGCACAGGCTTTGTTGATATCAAATCGAGCAACCTGTAAGCGGGCCAAGGTGGGTGCTGTATTGGTCAAGGATCATAAGGTGGTTGCGACGGGTTACAATGGCTCTGTCTCTGGTACGGAGCATTGCTTAGATCATGACTGCCTTATGGTGGAAGGACATTGTGTCCGGACCCTCCATGCAGAGGTCAATGCTATTTTACAGGGAGCGGAACGAGGGATTCCCAAAGGTTTCACAGCCTATGTAACCCATTTCCCCTGCCTCAATTGTACCAAACAGCTGCTTCAAGTTGGCTGCAAGCGGGTTGTTTATATCCATCAATACCGCATTGATGAGTATGCTGAGTATCTCTACCGTGAAAAAGAAGTAGAGCTAGTCCATCTTCCATTGGAAGTGGTCAAAGAAGCTATTGCAGAGGCAGACTTTATTTAAGAATGGCTTGTTGTCTCACTAGCTACAATTAAAAAGAAAGCTCGTTTTTGAGTTCACGCTTCACTGATTCATCTAGAGGAAGGAGATGGTGATGAACCGTAAAATTTGCTACCCAATTCTCTTACTAGTCCAGGTTCTTGGTGCTCTTTTTCAAGTATTTATGCTCTTATCCGGAGAGCCTGGAAACGGAGAGAATCCCCCTATCATCTGGTTGTCAATCCTTCAGATTCTTTTATGGCTACTTATTCAAGTCTTTCTCACAGTAAAAATCTGGAAGGACCAGGGGAAGCAGGAAGGGCTTCTTCTCTATGCTTTCTTACTAGTCCTCAGCATCTTTTGTCCACAAGAGGTTCCTATTACTTTGTTTGGTACTGAGGTGGTGATGAGACTTTCTCAACTTCCAACCTTAGCGATTGTCTTGATCATGATTAATAAGGTGGAGTGGCCTCGTCTTCGTTCTTTGGTTGGTCTGGAAGGAACCTGGTATCCAATCGTTCCGTTGGTTTCCTTTGGGATCAGTATCTTACAATTGGTAGATCGGATTCCTGTTGTCCTACGCTTGTGGAATATATTGGATCATTCAAAATCTGACTTTTACTGGAGATTATTTGAAGGTGTGGACCAAGAAGTTCTGCTTGTCATCTTGTTGTCCAGTTTCCTCATCATTAAGAATCAGAAGGTCCTATTTGTGCTCAGTTTCCTTTATGCTTGTTACTATCTCCCTTCTGTCATGCTAGACCTCCTTGTTTTAAAGACGACTTCACCCATTCCTTTTTACCATTCTGTCATTTCCCTTTATTTGTTATATAGACAGAAGGAAAGTTTGCAGAAGCTCTTTGGGGCTCGGTCAAGCGCCCTTGCTGACCAAGAAGGTGCTGCATGTGGAGATGAAGAAGAGACAGCTGAGCGGGTAAAAAGTCAAAGAAACTCAGATGAAGGGGGCTCCGGAAATAAGGAATCTTCTTCCTTATTATCCGATTTACTTTCTTACCCAAAACGATACGGCTATCCTAATGTATTCGTCTTGATGAAAGAAAAATTAGTCATCGCTCCTCTTGTTATGTTATTTGGGAACGAATCGAGCGACAGGGGAGAAGGAGTCGTAACAAAGGACTTAGAGGCTGGGCAAGAAAGGCCTGCAGTGGATGTGATGGTTGAGCAAGATAACAATAGCAAGCAGTCACTTGAGACATCTAGAGAGCCCCTTAACAGGAACTTATGCAAGGAAGAAAATGCATCGTCTCCTTATTCCTATCTCTTTGCTCTTCCAAAATGGCTCGGTCTTACTTATTATGGCTTGGGCTTCGTCGGACTCATCTTGACCGGCCCTTTTGCCTTAATGATTTTTTATGCAACGAGTATCCATTTGATCCTATTCACCATCGGCTTTGTCTCAACTCAGTTCGCTTTGGCGATAGATTCTCGACTACTTTGGGCATCAGCATGTATTTTCTACGGTCTATCAGCTGTTTATGGCTTGCTGTTGCCACTACAGGTCCTCTCTGTCTGTTTAGCCATCGATGTCCTACTAGGTACTTTCTTTTGGGTGAAACGACCAAAGGGTACTAAGAAAAACAGTTTTTGACAAGAAAAAAGGCTCTATCATTGCGATAGAGTCTTTATTTGTTATTTCACTTCGCCACCTTCAACAACGAGGTCATCCGCTTTTGCAGCATCGCCGTAGGTTGGGTGAAGAGTTTTTTCATAAGCTTTGTGGAAGAAGTTTTCTTTTCCAAGCTTTTGAATGTCATCGTTAATGAAATCGAGGAGTTCTTTGTTTCCTTTTTGAACCGCTGGTGCGATAGTATCTGGATCACCAAGTGAAGTAATTCCAACTTCGTATCCTTTGTTTTCAAGGGCCCAAGCAAGAACTTCTGTGTTGTCTGTTGAGAAAGCATCGCCACGTCCATCTAGGAGAGCTTGATAGGCATCGCTGTATTGGTCATATTTTTGAAGTTTTACTTCTGGATGGTTCTTTTCGAAGTAGGTTTCAGCAGTAGTTCCCTTGGTTACGATCAAGGTTTTTCCTTCCAATTGTTTCACATCTGTGATGACCTTATCTTTAGGAGATACCACACCGAGTGAAACCTTCATGTAAGGAAGGGCAAAGTCTACTTGTTTCTTCCGCTCATCAGTAACGGTAAAGTTGGCTAATGTGATATCCACTTTATTGGAGATCAAGTATTCCGCACGGTTAGCTGCATCCACTGATACATATTTCGGTTTGACACCAAGGTCTTTAGCTAATTGGTTTCCTAGTTCGATATCGTAACCTTGGTAGGATCCATCATTATCAACATAACCAAAAGGTTTTTTGTCTCCAAAGACTGCGATACGAAGCTCGCCACTTTTCTTGATTTCTTCAATGGTACGTGCTTTAGAGCCGGTAGAAGAAGATGATGACTTGCTAGAGCCACATGCAGTGATAAAGAGCAAAGCGAGAGCGAAGGTAAAAAGAACTAAAATTGGTTTAATGAATTTCATAAAAATCTCCTTTATAGATATGAGCCAAATTGGCTAAAGTCAAATACATTTAAAAATTCTTGTGCTCGTTGGGTTTGTGGGTTGGTAAAGAAGGAGTGAGCACTTCCTTCTTCGGCAATTTTGCCCTGATCCAAGAAAATGATCCGATCGGCAATGGCTTGTGCGAACTGTAACTCGTGGGTCACCAGAATCATGGTCCGTCCTTCTTGGGCCAGGTCGTTGATGAGTTCTAGGACTTCCCGGACCATCTCAGGGTCTAGAGAGGCTGTCACTTCATCGAAGAGGATAATTTCTGGATGCATGAGGAGGGAACGGACGATGGCTACCCGTTGCTTCTGTCCACCAGACAATTGCCTTGCGTAGCTATGTTTCTTCTCCAAGAGACCGACCCGTTCTAGTAACTCTTCTGCTTCCTTGATGACTTCCTCTTTAGCTCGTCCTTGAGCTTTTGTAGGACCAAGAATCAAGTTTTGGAGGACGTCTAAATGGGGGAAGAGTTCATAACTTTGGAAGACCATCCCAATCTTTTGGCGGACCAGATGGAAGTCTTTTTGGTTTTTGGTTATGGATTGACCATCCAAGAGGATATCGCCAGCTTGGATGCTTTCTAAGCCATTGATACAACGAAGGAGGGTACTCTTACCACAACCAGAAGGCCCCAAGATCACCACGACCTCCCCTTTTTGAACCTTGAGGGAAAGTCCTTGGAGGATAGGGGTATCTCCGAAGGATTTTTTTAAATCCTTGATTTCTAAAATGGTTTCAGACATATTAATTCCTCCAGTGGTTTTCTAACTGTCCTGCTAATTTGGAAATAGGGAAGCAGACGATAAAGTACAAGACTAAAATGGTTCCATAAATCCAAAAAGAAGCGGTAGGGATGGTCAGGCGGTTGCTATCGATGATTTGTTGGCCGACCTTGGTAACTTCTACAACCCCGATGAGGACCACTAAGGAGGTTGTCTTTATCATACGGGTAATCAAGTTAATAGCTTGCGGAAGCAATCGTCTGAGAACCTGTGGGATGATAATGTAGCGGTATAGTTGAACCTTGCTTAATCCTAAGGCTTGTCCACTTTCAAACTGGTGTTTTGGAAGAGAAGTGATGGCCCCTCGGACCAAATCCCCCATCTCAGCAGTTCCCCAAAGGGTAAAGACGATAATAGCTGAACTTTCACCAGAAATGTTTATGTTGAAATTGCGGGCCAAACCGAAGTATACGATAAAGAGCAAGACCAACTGGGGCATAATCCGGATAAATTCCAGATAAAAGCGAGTGAGCAGACGAATAACTTTTGAATGAGAAGTCATCACGATACCGAGTAAAGTTCCAAGAATCATGGATAGGAAGACAGAGATAATGGAGATCCCAATGGTTACGCCCAAGCCTTGGAGTATTCGTAGGAGATTATTTCCCTGAAAGAGTACTTGGATTCCCGAATCCTGCATGGCGTAATCTCCTTTCTATCCAACTAAAGAGAAGTGAAATCGGTAGTAAGAGAAGCAGATAGGCAATGACCAACATGGTCAGGGCGATGTCTGTCTCGTAATAGAGTCCGATCAAATCTTTTGCTACATACATGAGGTCAGCTAAAGCGACTACAGAGAATACAGAGGTCTCTTTAATCAGGAAAATGACATTGGCGCTAAAGGAAGGCAGAGCCACTGCGGTCGCTTGTGGTAGGATCACATAGCGAAAGACCTGTCTGGGTGTTAGCCCAATGGAGAGACCGATTTCATGCTGGGTTTGACTGACAGCTTCTAGACCGCTTCGGAAGGACTCAGCCATATAGGAACCACCTAAAAAGATGAGACCAATGGTTGCACAAATCTCTGAAGAAAGGACGATTCCTATCCTTGGCAAGCCAAAGTAGAGGAAGAAGAGCTGAATCAAGAGCGGTGTATTTCGAGAAAGTTCGATGTAACAACCAGCTAGTTGACTTAAAATCGGTAGACGATAATGTCGGATGATACTGACAATCAGTCCTAAAAGAAATGAACCTAAAATTCCCCATAGAGCAATGTGGAAGGTTAAGAAAAAGGCTTGCTGGTAGAGTGGAAAATATTGTTCAACAATTGACCAATCCAAAAATGATTTCCTCCTCTCTAATGAGTAAGGAAAAAAGAAATGCTCCCTTACTGATTAGAAAATAATACAGTCATTGTAACACGAAAAAAATAATTTGAATAATATGGATAATTTATCAAGCTGATAGATAAAATTTATCACTTATCATAGCCGATGAAATGAATTATCAAATGCGGTATAATAGGAGTAAGAAACGCCAAATAACTTAAGCTTGTAAAAGAGGAGGGATAAAGATGACAGATCAAGATCCAAAGTATCAATCAAACCAAGAGCATAATAATATACCTGAGGGGGCTGTTCAGTCACCAACGATGGAACAAGGTCCAGAAAAACCAGTTCAGCCACTAATGACGGATCAAGGCCAAGAAAAACCAGTTCAGCCCCCAATGACGAATCAAGGCCAAGAAAAACCAGTTCAGCCACCTATGATGGCACCAGGTGTAGAAAAACCTGCTCCTAATACAGGTCTTCTAACTTTTGTATTTTTCCTAAACATCGGCTATCTTGGACTGTTTATAGGCAGTGCTCTGATGGTAGGAGGATGGGCAATTGCCTTCCTATTCTTTTTGGGATTACATCTGATTTCTTATATTATTGCCACAGTCCTGCTTGGCATTGGAAGGATATTCGCCAGTAAGGAGATTCTATTTGTCTCTGTAGCTTTCTTTTTCGTCTCTATGTTTTTAGCTGGTGATCCGGATTGGTTTCTATTTCGAATTCCATCTATCATTTCCACTATCCTTGTCTTAATAGGGACCTTGCTACTGTAAGGACTAGGGATGGATAGCGGTTTAACTACAAGAGATATAGTTTCAAACTATATCTTTTTCTTTTTATAAAAATAGGAATATTGGTGCAAAATCGTGATATAATAGTTTAGTTATATGGTCCCGATAAGGTGGTAGAAAGCATCTACCAGTTCTTTGTAACTCTATAACGATTATTTTTTAAGGGGGGACATTTTTATGTCAGAACGTAAATTATTCACGTCTGAATCGGTATCTGAGGGGCATCCAGATAAGATTGCAGACCAAATTTCAGATGCTATTTTAGATGCTATTTTAGAGCAAGATCCAGAAGCACACGTTGCTGCTGAAACAGCTGTTTATACTGGTTCAGTGCATGTCTTCGGTGAGATTTCAACGACTGCTTATGTGGATATTAACCGTGTGGTTCGTGATACGATTGCAGAGATTGGGTACACCAATACAGAATATGGATTCTCTGCTGAGACGGTAGGAGTACACCCATCTTTGGTGGAACAATCTCCTGATATTGCCCAAGGGGTTAATGAAGCCTTGGAAGTTCGTGGGAATGCAGATCAAGATCCACTTGATTTGATCGGAGCAGGAGACCAAGGTCTCATGTTTGGTTTTGCAGTGGATGAAACAGAAGAACTCATGCCATTACCTATCTCACTCAGCCACAAGTTGGTTCGTCGTTTGGCAGAGCTTCGTAAGTCTGGTGAGATTAGCTATCTTCGTCCAGATGCTAAATCTCAAGTTACTGTTGAATATGATGAAAATGACCGACCAGTGCGCGTGGATACAGTCGTTATTTCAACTCAACACGATCCAGAAGTGAGCAATGAACAAATCCACCAAGATGTGATTAACAAGGTCATCAAGGAAGTGATTCCAGCTTCTTATCTGGATGATGAAACAAAATTCTTCATCAATCCAACTGGTCGTTTCGTTATCGGAGGACCTCAAGGAGACTCAGGTTTGACGGGTCGGAAGATCATCGTGGATACCTATGGTGGGTACTCACGTCACGGTGGTGGTGCCTTCTCTGGTAAGGACGCAACTAAGGTGGACCGTTCAGCTTCTTATGCAGCTCGCTATATCGCTAAAAACATTGTTGCTGCAGGTCTTGCTAAGAAAGCAGAAGTGCAATTGGCTTATGCGATTGGGGTGGCTCACCCTGTGTCTGTTCGTATCGATACTTTCGGTACAGGAACAGTTGCTGAAAGCAAATTAGAAGCAGCAGCGCGTCAAATCTTTGACCTTCGTCCTGCAGGGATTATTCAAATGTTGGATCTCAAACGTCCAATCTACCGTCAAACAGCGGCTTATGGACATATGGGACGGACGGATATCGATCTACCATGGGAACGTTTGGACAAGGTAGAAGCCTTGAAAGAAGCAGTTAACTAAGGATATAGAAAGGAGGCTGGGACAAAAGTCCTAGCCTCTCAATTATCTTTGGATTGTCGAGCAAGACGCAGTGGTTAAGTGGGCTCTACTACGCTGATTTCATCAGCTTTTACAACCCTACTCAACTGTGCGGAGGTGGGACGRCGAAATCGAATTCTAACGAATTACCGATTTCTGTCCCACTCTCTTTTTATGAAATTAATCTACAAATGTAAACAAAATGATTGACAAACAAAATGGAAGGTGTATAATGTAACTACAAATGTAAATTAATTGTTCTTGATGAGAGCTAGAAAGGTAAAAGAATGGCAAAGATTTCAAGTGCGGAATGGGAAGTCATGAGAGTTCTCTGGACTAAGGGGGAAGCGACTTCTACAGAAATAACCAAGATTCTCTCCACCAAGCAGGACTGGTCAGCTTCGACGGTGAAAACCCTCTTAGGACGATTGGCTGATAAAGGCTATTTGACAAGTCGAAGAGAAGGTCGAACCTATTTGTATCAGGCCATCCTCAATGAAGAAGAGGCAAATTTTACAGCTGTCAATGAAGTTTTTAGTAAGATCTGCTTGACCAAGCATGGTCACATATTGGAGCGATTAATCCAGCAAACCCCTATGACCGAGGAGCAAATGAAGGGGTTGCAAGACCTCCTGGCTTCGAAAGTGAGCGTGGAGCGGGTTCAATGTGATTGCCAACCTGGCCAGTGTCACTGTGCCAGTCATGTGGAGGAAGATAAATGAAAGAAGAAACTTTTGTCATCAATGGGATGACCTGTGCATCCTGTGTGATCAATGTGGAGAAAGCTGTTAACCATCTTGAGGGTGTTGAAAAAGCGACAGTGAACCTAACCACTGAAAAAATGACGGTTGAATATCAGGGGGAACCTTTGAGTCCAGAGGCTATTTCAAAAGCAGTAGCGGACGCCGGTTATGAGGCAGTAGTATACAATCCAGATACAGCTAAGAGCCAAGAAGAGCGAGAAGGTGACAAGCTACAATTGATCCGAAAACGCCTCTTTTGGTCTTCCATCTTCACCCTGCCTCTCTTTTATCTAGCAATGGGCCCCATGATTGGCCTACCAGCACCTGCATTTGTTTCACCTGGTCGAGCACCTGTGGCTTATACTCTTGTTCTTTTGTTCTTGACCATTCCCGTGATGATCTTTGGACGAGCCTTTTATCGAAATGGCTTCCGAACCCTTCTAAAAGGCCATCCCAATATGGATGCTTTGGTAGCTCTAGCGACTAGTGCAGCCTTTCTTTATAGCCTTTATGGGACTTATCACATATTGCTTGGTCACCACCATCACGTGCACCAGCTTTATTTTGAATCTGTAGCCGTGATCCTGACCCTAATTACTCTGGGTAAATATTTTGAAATGCTATCAAAAGGGCGTACTTCTCAAGCCATTAAAAAGCTCATGCATCTGGCGGCTAAAGAGGCAACGGTCCTACGTGATGGAAAGGAAGTGAAACTACCTGTAGAAGACTTGGTCATTGGAGATCAGATCCTGGTCAAACCAGGTGAAAAAATAGCCGTTGATGGTCAAGTGGTTTCCGGACAATCAGCCATTGATGAAAGCATGCTGACGGGTGAATCTATCCCCATCCAAAAAACTGAAGGCAGTCCAGTTTACGCAGGTTCCATTAATGGACAAGGTAGTTTGGTTTATCGGGCTGAGAAAGTTGGTCGGGATACCTTACTAGCACAAATCATTCAGCTGGTGGAAGATGCCCAACAAACCAAAGCACCGATTGCCAAGATTGCGGATCAAGTGGCAGGGGTCTTTGTCCCAGTAGTCATGGGGATTGCCCTCTTATCAGGTCTCTTTTGGTACTTCATCATGGGTGAGACCTTCACCTTTGCTATGACGGTAACAATTAGTGTCTTGGTCATTGCCTGTCCATGTGCTCTAGGCTTGGCGACTCCGACAGCCATCATGGTGGGGACAGGATTAGGGGCAGAGCATGGGATCCTCTATAAGAGAGGGGATGTCCTTGAGTTAGCTCACCAAGCGCAAGTCTTGGTCTTCGATAAAACGGGGACCATCACTCAAGGTAAACCTCAGCTGTCTTCTTCTTATACCTATGGTCAGAAGAACCATGCCTTACAACTCCTAGCTTCTCTGGAAGCCAAGTCCGAGCATCCATTGGGACAAGCTATTTTGGATGCTGCGAAAGAAGAGCATATAGACTTATTAGAGATGAAAAACTTCTCTAGTCTAACAGGAAGGGGCCTCACTGCTAACTATGGTGGGAAGGTTTATCTGGCTGGGAATCAAACGCTCATGGATGAGGAAGGAATCGATATTCATCTTGCCAAGGCTGACTTGGAGGACTTAACTCAGGATGGACAAACCCCGATTTTCTTAGCTGAAGATGGACAACTCTTGGCCCTATTTGGGGTAGCAGACCGGATTAAGGAAGATAGTTTAGAAATGGTTGCTAGCCTAGAAAAAATGGGCAAGGAGGTCATCATGCTGACTGGGGATAATGAACGGACTGCTCGAGCGATTGCCAAGAAGGCTGGAATCCAGCAGATCATCAGTCAAGTGCTTCCTCAAGAAAAATCACGGGTGATCCAAGATTTGCAAGCAGAAGGCAAGTCTGTGATCATGGTGGGAGATGGAATCAACGATGCACCAGCTCTTGCAACTGCGGATATCGGGATTGCCATGGGATCTGGGACAGATATCGCCATGGAAAGTGCCGATATCGTCGTCATGAAACCGCAATTGATGGATGTCGTCCGGGCTTTGGAAATTAGTCGTTACACGATTAAGACCATCAAGGAAAACTTGTTCTGGGCCTTTATCTACAATGTTTTAGCCATTCCGGTGGCGATGGGCCTTCTCTATCTCTTTGGTGGCCCGCTCTTAAACCCGATGTTAGCAGGTCTAGCCATGAGTTTTAGTTCAGTATCGGTTGTACTGAATGCTCTAAGATTAAAGAGAAAAAAATTGTAAGAACTAGGAGAAAAATTGCCTCCTCGAGTAAAAGAAGGGAAAATAATTATGTCAAAAACATACGAAATTAGTGGAATGAAATGCCAAGGTTGTGCCAATGCTGTCACTGAAAAATTATCCGCAGTAAAAGGTGTGGAAGAAGTAAGAGTCGATATAGAAAAAAATCAAGTAACCATTGAGGGGAAATCTTGGAAATGGTCCTTGAGCCGAGCTCTAAAAGGCAGTAAATACGAACTAGGAAATGAAGTGAAATAAACTCAGGAAAGGCGGTCCGAAAAGGGCTGCCTTTTTTAAAAAACAACAATAGAACACATAAATAAATTAGTCTTGCAAGCAAAAATATAAAAAAATAGTAAAACATATAGTTGAGGTTTTCTAAGGATTGGATTGACCGATCAAAAGATAAGAAGTAGTGGAAAATGAAGCGTTTTTATGATATAATAGATGCGGTAATTTTTTACCGAATGATTGAAAGAGCTTATACAAATTTACATGAAAAAAATTATAATTAATGGTGGTCGCCCTTTAAAAGGTGAGGTGACCATTAGTGGTGCAAAAAATAGCGTGGTGGCCCTTATTCCAGCGACTATTTTAGCAGACGAAATTGTGACCCTTGATGGTGTTCCAGATATTTCAGATGTGGCTAGCTTGATTGACATTATGACCCTCATGGGG
This sequence comes from Streptococcus sp. 1171_SSPC, assembly GCF_001069335.1. Taxonomy (NCBI): domain Bacteria; kingdom Bacillati; phylum Bacillota; class Bacilli; order Lactobacillales; family Streptococcaceae; genus Streptococcus; species Streptococcus sp. 1171_SSPC. The sequence continues at coordinate 78,843 of NZ_JWAK01000017.1, read as the reverse complement.
GCAAAGGTGGAGCGAGATGGGGAGACTCTTATTATCGATCCACGTGGTGTACAAGATATGCCAATGCCATTTGGTAAGATCAATAGTCTTCGCGCTTCTTACTATTTCTACGGAAGTCTTTTGGGACGTTATAGCCAGGCAACTGTCGGTCTACCAGGTGGATGTGACCTAGGTCCTCGTCCCATTGATCTGCATTTGAAAGCCTTTGAGGCGATGGGTGCTAAGATGACCATGGATGGTTCTAGTATGAACCTTTCCACAAATGGGAAGCGTCTTCGTGGTGCAGCTATCTATATGGATACGGTTAGCGTTGGAGCAACTATTAATACCATTCTGGCTGCTGTTAAAGCGGAAGGTCGTACCGTTATTGAAAACGCTGCTCGTGAACCTGAGATCATTGACGTCGTGACCCTTCTCAATAATATGGGAGCACACATTCGTGGTGCGGGTACAGATATCATTACCATTGAAGGAGTGGACTATCTCCACGGGACGCGTCACCAAGTGATCCCCGATCGCATCGAAGCAGGGACTTATATCGCCCTTGCTGCAGCTGTTGGAGAAGGGATTCAAATCAACAATGTCCTCTACGAACACCTAGAAAGCTTTATCGCTAAGTTGGAAGAAATGGGCGTTCGTATGACGATTTCTGAGGATAGTGTGTTTGTTGAAAAGCAAGATAATCTGAAAGCTGTTCACATTAAAACCTCTCCTTACCCAGGATTTGCAACGGATTTGCAACAACCCTTGACTCCATTGCTCTTGACAGCTAATGGAAAGGGAAGCATCGTAGATACTATTTATCAAAAGCGGGTCAACCATGTGACTGAACTGATGCGCATGGGAGCGACCATTGAAACAGTTGGTGATCACATTGTTTACCAAGGACCAAATCAATTAACAGGTGCTCCAGTTAAGGCGACAGACCTGCGTGCAGGCGCTGCCTTGGTGATTGCTGGTTTGATGGCTCAGGGTAGAACGGAGATTACCAATATTGAGTTTATCCTTCGCGGCTATTCGCATATTATTGAAAAATTGCAACAATTGGGAGCTGACATCGAGCTGATTGATGAAGCATAACGAACGATTTTTATGAACATTTGGACGCAACTAGCAGCATTTTCATGTTTTGAAACAGAGCGCCTCTTCTTGAGGCCCTTTCTATATAGTGATGCCGCTGACTTTTATACCATATCCTCCAATCCAGAGAATTTGCCTTTTATTTTCCCAGCACAAACGTCCCTAGAGGAATGCCAGTATGTCTTGGCCAATTATTTTCTAAAGAATCCTTTAGGAATATGGGCGATTTGTGACAAGGGAACAGACCGTGTGATTGGATCGATTAAATTTGAAAAGTTGGATGAAATTAAGAAAGAAGCTGAACTTGGTTATTTCTTACACAAGGACTATTGGGGTCAAGGCCTCATGACAGAGGTTGTCAAAGAAATTACCTTCTTGTCCTTTCAGGAATTTCATCTCAAGCAAGTCCGAATCATTACCCATGTTGAAAATATTGCCAGTCAACAGGTGGCTTTACATGCCGGTTATAGTTTGAAACGGCAATTCAAGGGGAGTGACCGCTATACCCGAAAGATGCGGGATTATTACGAGTTCTGCATAGATAGAGGAGATCTCAATGAGTAAACACCAAGCGATCTTAGATTATTTGGAGAAACTACCAATTGGCAAACGTGTCAGTGTGAGAAGTATCTCGAATTATTTGCAGGTGAGTGATGGGACCGCCTATCGGGCCATTAAAGAAGCTGAAAATCGTGGAATTGTTGAAACGAGACCTCGTAGTGGGACGGTTCGTGTCAAGTCCAAAAAGGCTGTCCTAGAACATCTGACTTTCCGAGAGATTGTAGAAATAACCGGTTCGGAAGTCTTGGCAGGGAAAGAAGGGCTGGAACGAGAGTTCAACAAGTTTTATATCGGGGCCATGACAGAAGAACATATTTTGGACTATGTCTCTGAAGGTGGGCTCCTTATTGTGGGAGACCGGACCAATATCCAGCGCCTGGCCCTCCAACACGACAATGCTGTTCTTGTAACTGGTGGTTTTGACGTCGATCCTTCTATTTTGGAACTGGGTCGCAGTGGTCAAACTCCTATCCTACGTACCAAGCATGATACCTATACCGTGGCGACCATGATCAACCGTGCTCTCGCCAACATGCAAATTAAAACAGATATTCTAACGGTCGAACAAGTCTATTCGCCTATGCATGAATATGGTTTTTTACGGGAAACAGATACCGTACGAGATTATTTGGACTTGGTAAGAAAAAGCCGGTTTAGTCGTTTTCCTGTCGTCAATCAGCACCAAATGGTTGTCGGAGTGGTGACCATGCGAGATGCCGGAGACAAGACACCCCAGACAACTCTGGACAAGGTCATGTCCCGTAGCGTCTTTACGACAAACCTATCCTCTAGTATCGCCAATGTCAGTCAACGCATGATTGCAGAAGATTTTGAGATGATCCCTGTTATTCGCAGCAATCAAACCTTGTTAGGGGTTATTACTCGTCGTGCGGTCATGGACCGGATGAGCAAGGAGCAATTGTCGGGCTTGCCAACCTTTAGTGAACAAATCAGTCAAAAAGTAGTTCTGCAAGCCAATCATTTTGAATTGACGGTTGAACCGAGTATGTTAGAAAAGAGTGGTGTTCTCTCGAATGGCGTTCTCACTGAAGTTCTAACAACAGTCACTCGCCAGCTCATGATGAATTCTGGAAAAAATTTAATTATCGAACAGCTCTTGGTCTATTACCTCCAAGCTGTTCAAGTGGACGATACCTTGCGGATTGAAACGCGTATTGTTCGCCAGACTAGACGATCGGCTATTATAGATTTTGATTTGTACTTGAATCTGCAGTTAGTTACGAAGGCCACCGTCACTTTGAAAATTAATTAGAATGGAAGTAGGAAATAGATGATTACATTGAAATCACAGCGTGAAATCGAAGCCATGGACCGTGCAGGAGACTTTCTTGCTAGTATCCATATTGGCCTTCGGGATTTGATCAAACCAGGTCTCGATCTGTGGGAAGTCGAAGAGTATGTTCGACGTCGCTGTAAAGAAGCCAACGTCTTGCCCCTTCAGATCGGTGTAGAAGGAAGCTTGATGGACTATCCCTATGCGACTTGTTGTGGGATCAATGATGAAGTGGCTCACGCCTTTCCTCGTCACTATGTCTTAAAAGACGGTGACCTCTTAAAGGTGGATATGGTCTTGTCTGAACCCTTAGACAAGTCTGTTGTTGATGTCTCAAAATTAGACTTTGATAATGTTGCACAGGTGAAAAAGTATACAGAAAACTACTCTGGTGGTTTGGCTGATTCTTGTTGGGCCTATGCAGTTGGGAATGTTTCCCAAGAGGTCAAAGATCTCATGGATGTCACCAAGGAATGTCTCTATAAGGGGATTGAACAAGCGGTTGTCGGAAATCGTCTGGGTGATATTGGAGCAGCGATTCAAGAATATGCTGAAAGCAAAGGCTATGGTGTAGTACGTGATTTGGTCGGTCACGGCGTAGGACCAACCATGCATGAAGAACCAATGGTACCTCACTACGGACGTGCAGGACGTGGCTTGCGCTTACGTGAAGGGATGGTCTTGACTATTGAACCGATGATTAATACCGGAACTTGGGAGATCGATACAGATATGAAGACAGGTTGGGCCCACAAAACCCTTGACGGTGGACTTTCTTGTCAGTACGAACATCAGTTTGTTATTACGAAAGATGGACCGGTTATTTTGACCAGTCAAGGCGAAGAAGGAACCTATTAAAACAAGTAGAGAGGAAAGAATGGAGCTGAAGATAAATAACGGTTTCGCTCTTTTCTCTTTTTATGACTTTGTTTAGGGGAGGATAGATATGAAAAAGTTTCTAAAATGGCTAGGCCAACGACCGTTTATTAAGGGGTTCTTGCGCTTTTATATGGCCTCTGAATCGGACATCACAAGTATAGCAGTGGCCTATTATTTATTGATTTCCATTCTCCCTTTATTGTTGATTGCAGCCAATATCCTTCCTTACTTCCAGATTCGTCCGACTCAGATTTTGCTAACCTTGCGTGAAGTATTACCTGCCTCCATGTACCGCATTGTCTTGCAAGTTATTTCATCGGTGCTTACCAAGCCGTCTACTGGTTTGCTTAGTTTCTCCATCATTTCGGCTTTATGGGTCTCCTCACAGTGTATCGCTTACCTGCAGAGAGCCTTCAATAAAAGTTATGGAGTGGAGAAGGAGAGGGGGATTATCTGGGCGAGAATCTTCAGTATTTTGATTAGTTTTGCTCTGCAAGGTTTGTTCGGTCTATCTTTGGTTCTTACTATGTTTGGCCGGATGATTATTCGTTCCGTCTATGAAATTTTCAAGTTTGATGAAAGTATCTACCTTCGCCTCTTAAATATTTCAGGACCTTCGGTTTACTTCCTGCTCTTTTTAACCTTGCTCTTGCTCTATTACACTCTTCCCAATATCAAAATTCCTAAGTTTCGCTATGTCTTTCCAGGAGCCATCTTTGTGACAGCAGTCCTTTATTTGACCTTGAATATTTTCTGGAAATATGTTGATCACTACATTACGAGTTTCCTAGATGCTCGTTTCTTCGGGTCAGTCCTTTTAGCGGTCATTATGTTCTGGTTTATCCTGGTAGCTAAAGTATTGATTATTGGCTGTATCTTAAATGCTAGTATTCAATATGCCATTGAAGCGAGATTTGAAACAAAAGACGGGGATGTGGTAGCCAAGTACAAGTCATCTAAAGTAGCTTTTCACCAAAAAGAGGCGTCATTCAAGCGTCGTTTCCATCTTAAAAACTTGAGAAAAAATCAGGAGTGATGTTAAAGAATAAAATAGGAACAAGCCGGTTTTCAGCCGGCTTTTTGTTTTATGTGCATTTAGTTGCATTTGCAACAAAAATGTGATAGACTCCTTATAAAGGAAAGGAGGAGCAGATGAAGGTTCTAAGAGAGATTGGCATCATAGCCCGAGCCTTAGATTCGATTGCCAATATTGAGTTCCGAGACTTGGAACTGGCAAGAGGCCAATACCTATATTTAGTACGGATTGGGGAGCAACCAGGAATTATTCAAGAGGAGTTATCCGATTTATTAAAAGTGGACCGCTCAACAGTAGCCCGCTCTGTTAAAAAATTAGCTGATAAAGGATTTATCCGAGAATTAACTGATCCTTCAAATCAAAAGATAAAAAAATGGATCCTGACGGAAAAGGGTCAAGCACTTTATCCTTTTATCCTTGCTGAGCATGCTTATTCTGAGAACACTGCCTTAAAAGGTTTTTCAAAGGCAGAAATCCTTCAATTAGAAGAATGGCTTGCTAAAATGAGAGAAAACGTAGCAGCGGATTGGGAGCTAGTGAAAAAAGGTCAAAAAAGAAACTATAGTGAGGAAAAGAAATGAAATTTACAGTAGATCAAGCATTTTGGGATTTGTTTCCCCAAGCACAAGTAGTGGTGATGACAGTAGAAGGTATCGACAATCATGTTGACGAGAGCAAGGATCCTTTTTTTAAGGATCTGCTTGACAAGGGAGTTGCACGATCAAAAGTCTTCATTGATGAAGATCAGTTCACTGCCAGTCCAGTCGTTCAGGAATGGCGTCAGGCTTTTACTAAATTTAAGACCAAAAAAGGAGCTCGTTCTTCCATTGAAGCCTTATTGAAACGTGTGTCGCAAGGAGGGGAGTTTTATCCCATTAATCCGCTAGTTGATCTCTACAATAGTGTATCTCTTGCTTATGCTATCCCCTGTGGTGGTGAGGATATGGAAAATTTAGCTGGAGGCTTATCCTTAGGAAAAGCCAAGGGGGGAGAGCCATTCTTCCCACTAGGAGCTGAGGAAGACGCTCCTGCTTTGCCGGAAGAGATCATCTATTATGATCAAGAGGGAGCCGTTTGCCGTTGTTTAAACTGGCGGGAAGCTCAAAGAACCATGCTGACAGAAGAAACGCGACAGGCTATTCTTGTGATGGAGGCAGTGACTGAAGAGCAAGCAGGACGGGCCAAAGAAGCAATGGACGAATTAAAAGGCTTGGTCAAGGACTACTTTGGTGTGGAAGGAAAGATTGCATATTTGAGCGCCCAAGTATCTAGTCTAGAAGTATAAAAAAATACCGTCAGAGACCATATGAGTTCTGACGGTTTTTCTTAGTTATTTGGAACTTATTTCTTATTTCGGAAGACAAAAAGTTTACTGAAAACATAGTTCAAAATGACGATCATAAATTGGGCGGCAAACGTTTCGATGGTATTGATAGCCGTCCGATTCATATTGACAAACTGACCGATGATTTGCGGATACTGGGTTACAAAGATGGTGGTCATCAAGAGGTCCAGCACCAGAGTTCCCATTCTAGCAAAAGAGAAAACAATCAACCGTTTCAACCAGCCTTTTCTTTCTTGTTTAAAGACAATCGTATCATTGGTAGCAAAGGCAAAAAGAATTCCTGCAATATTTCCAATTAAGGTAGCTAGTTGTTCTTGGTCTGTCAGTTGGAAAACAATCAGCCGAGTAGCAACAGAAACAATCGTTGTAGCAACACCAAAGATCAGGTAGGCTAAAATTTCATTATCAAAGATTCGATTAAGTAGTTTTTTCATACAATTAGTCTATCATAATTTCCTTATTTATGCTATACTTATAAAGTTGATTTGTTGCTTTGAAATCTATTAGTTTGGGTCATCGGCAAAGATCAACCCTTGGTGCTTAGCTTCTTTCACCAAGCATATTATACGCGGTAAAACCGCTAAAGGAGAAAACGATGAAAAACTATACTGTTCGTGACTTGGCACAGATTGCCCTAGTTGCAGCTCTCTATGTGGCCTTGACCATTACGCCCCCGTTGAATGCCATCGGAAGCAACGAGATCCAATTCCGTGTTTCTGAAATGCTCAACTTCATGGCTTTCTACAATCGGAAATACATTTGGTCTGTTACCATTGGGTGTATGATTTCTAACTTCATGAGTTATGGAATTATCGATTTGATCGTTGGTGGTGGATCTACCTTGGTCTTCGTAACACTTGGGGTTTACCTATTTAAACGATTTGAAAAGGAAGAGCTCTTTAATGGATGGATTCGCAAGGATCATTTCTTATTTTCAATTTTCTTTGCCCTCTCTATGTTTACGATTGCCTTAGAATTGCATATTATAAACGAAACACCATTCTTCTTGAATTGGTTGACTACTGGTTTGGGTGAATTCGCTTCTCTGATTGTCGGAGCGATTCTGATCAAACGAATTTCAAATCATATTGATTTAACTCAATAAATTAAGAGTCTGAAGCCTTGCTTCAGGCTTTTTTTGCTAATTGAAGTAGGATTTCGGATGGGTAGTAAAAAAATGCTTTTTTTTCTAGTGGGAAGTAGTCAGACAGGCCACAGTAAAGCGTTTTTATGGTAAAATAGAAGTATGGAAACCAGAATAAAAGAGTTAGTAAATCTACTCAACCAATATGCGGAAGAATATTATACCAAAGATGCTCCCTCGGTATCTGATCAAGAATATGATCGTCTATACCGAGAACTTGTAGAATTAGAAGAAGCCTATCCAGAACTAGTCCAACCCAATAGTCCAACTCATCGGGTCGGAGGAACCATTCTCAAAGGATTTGAAAAATACCAGCATACTTACCCGCTTTATAGCTTGCAGGACGCCTTTTCTTATGAAGAATTGGTGGCCTTTGACCAACGGGTTCGAAAGGAATTTCCATCTGTCACCTATGTATGTGAGTTAAAAATAGATGGTCTATCTATTTCACTTTCTTATGTGGATGGCGTCCTCGAAACTGGTGCTACGCGGGGGGATGGGAGTGTTGGAGAAAATATTACCGAGAACCTCAAGCGAGTTCGCGATATTCCTCTAGTTTTACCGGAACCTCTTACATTAACCGTTCGCGGAGAATGTTACATGCCCCGTGCGTCTTTTGATGCCGTAAATTTGTCCCGTCAAGAAAATGGGGAAGCAGAGTTTGCGAATCCTCGAAATGCTGCAGCCGGTACTCTAAGACAGTTGGATACGAAGATTGTTACGGAGCGCAAGCTCGCGACCTTCCTCTACCAGGAAGCTAGTCCTACTGACCAAGCGACCCAAGAGAAGGTATTAGCCAAATTAAACGGACTCGGTTTTGTCGTCAATCCTCATCACAAGATAGCGACTAGTATCGAGCAAGTTTGGACCTATATTCAAGAAGTGGCAGCCATGCGAGACCAGCTTCCTTATGATATCGACGGGGTCGTGATTAAAGTAAATGATCTAGCTGTTCAAGAAGAACTTGGTTTTACCGTCAAGGCGCCCAAATGGGCAGTGGCTTACAAATTCCCAGCTGAGGAGAAGGAAGCAAAACTCTTGTCAGTTGATTGGACTGTCGGTCGGACAGGAGTGGTGACACCAACGGCTAATTTGACTCCCGTTCAGCTGGCAGGGACGACTGTTAGTCGTGCTACTCTCCATAATGTGGATTACATTGCTGAGAAAGATATCCGCAAGGACGATACGGTTATTGTTTATAAGGCCGGGGACATTATTCCAGCTGTCTTGCGTGTTGTCATGGATAAGCGCATATCGGAAGAGAGATTAGAGATTCCGAGTCACTGTCCGAGTTGCGAGAGCGAGCTCCTTCATTTTGAAGATGAAGTGGCCTTGCGTTGTATCAACCCTCGTTGTCCTGCTCAAATAAAAGAAGGACTCGCCCACTTTGCTAGCCGAGATGCCATGAACATTACAGGCTTGGGGCCAGCAGTGGTTGAAAAACTGTTTGCTAAAGAACTGGTTCAAGATGTAGCAGGTATTTATCGCCTGACCGTGGATGATCTCTTACAATTGGATGGATTTAAAGAAAAATCTGCCCAGAAATTAGTAGACGCTATCCAGACATCAAAGGGGAATTCTGCTGAAAAACTATTGTTTGGTCTGGGAATTCGTCATGTGGGAAGTAAGGTTAGCCAGCTCTTGCTACAGGAATTCCATTCCATTCCAGCTATAGCAGATGCAGAGGTTGAAAAGATTGCGGCGATAGACAGTTTAGGAATGGTGGTTGCTGAAAGTCTTAAGCGTTATTTTGCCCAGGAAGGCTCTCAACTTCTTTTAGAAGAGCTTAAGGATGCTGGGGTAAACTTAGATTACCTTGGACAAAAGGTTGCAGCAGATGCTCCTTTGTCCGGTAAAACAGTTGTCTTAACTGGTAAACTGGAACGTCTGACACGTTCGGAAGCCAAGGCTAAATTAGAAGCCTTAGGGGCTAAAGTCACAGGTTCCGTGTCCAAAAAAACTGACCTATTAGTAGCAGGTAGCGATGCGGGAAGTAAATTAAGCAAAGCGCAGGAATTATCGATTGAAATACAGGATGAAGCCTGGCTTGAAAGTTTATAGAGGCATGTATGGAAAATAAGATTAAAAAAGCACGAGTGATATATAATCCGACCTCTGGTCAGGAAATCATTAAAAAGAATATCGCAGAAGTTTTGGATGTGTTAGAGGATGTTGGCTACGAAACAAGTGCCTATCAGACCACTCCAGAGCCCCTTTCAGCTCAATTAGAAGCAGAACGAGCTGCAAAAGCTGGTTTTGATTTGATAATTGCTGCTGGAGGAGATGGGACTATTAATGAGGTTGTTAATGGGGTTGCTAGCTTGGAACACCGTCCAAAGATGGCTTTTATTCCAACTGGAACAACCAACGATTATGCTCGTGCACTGAAGATTCCAATGGGAGACCCAGTCGCAGCTGCACGGATCATTGAGAAGAACCAAACTATTCAAATGGATATTGGCCGTGCTTACGGAAGTAAATATTTTATCAATATTGCTGCCGCAGGAACCTTGTCCGAATTAACCTTTAGCGTTCCAAGTGAAGTGAAATCACGCTATGGCTACTTTGCTTATGTGGCCGAAGCTGTGAAAAAATTTCCTAAAAATAAAACCCGCAAGGTATGGATTGAACACGACAATGGGGTCTATGTTGGACCAGTTTCTCTTGTCTTCGTGGCTTTGACCAATTCAATCGGTGGCTTTGAAAGTGTGGCACCAGATGCTAAACTTGATGATGGGAACTTTACCTTGATCTTAGTCAAAACAGCTAAATTATTTGAAATGCTGTCTCTCATTATGCAAGCTGTAAATGGTGGGAAACACGTTAATGATTCAAATATTGAATACCTCAAAACCTCTAAATTAAAAATTGAAGTTTTGGATCAGAAAGAAGAGTTCAAGATTAATTTAGACGGCGAATACGGCGGAGATACACCGGTAGAACTGGAAGTTTTCCACAATCACTTAGAATTTTTTGCCAACATCGATGAAATTAATGACGATGCTCTGGTCCGTTCAGAATATAAATCAGAAGAATAATGGAGAATCATTGCTGAGAGTGGGTAATGCCAGTTTCTTCATACATAGTTAATTAGGAAATAGGAAATACAATACGATGCATCAGTATCAAGTGAAAATCCACTACCATCATCCCGTAGGTGATTATTTTGCCCGTGATATGTGGAAGTGGCATGAAGGAGTATGGGGAGAGGAAGTCTCTTTCTCCAAGCTCGATTATTTTGGAGTTGAGGGGCTCCTAGTTTATAACTGTGAGACACCTCAACACATTGGCCATGTCATCATCAAGGAAGGAAACTGGCTTAGTCAGTCGGATGAATACCATATTGAGCTTTTACCAGAAGGGAAAGTGCGGGAAGTCTGGTTGATTCAAGGAGATGACACCGTTTATTATTCCTTGCAGGCTGCAATGACCAGTCATGAATACAGCCGTCGGAAGCCACGCGCTTTTGATATGGCGACGCACTATCAAGAATTTGATGCCAAATGGGGCTATCAGGGTTGGTTGGGATATCGCCAGCAAGATGATGATTACCGCTTTAAACTTTGGGCGCCTACTGCCAATAAAGTAGACCTTCTCATCTATGATTCTGTAGCCAATGACAGCAAGGTCTGGAAGATTGTCCCAATGGTTCGTGGTCAGAGAGAATCTAGCGACCATGTTCGCAATAACTGTGGTGTCTGGTATGCGGATGTCATGGGAAACCTCAGTGGACTAGCCTATCAGTATAAGGTTTATTTTGATTACCACACAGAGATTGCGCGTGATCCTTATACGATCGCTACCAGTGAAAATGGGAAAAAGTCTGCCATTCTTTCTCATCAGGATTGCATCTTCCCTGCCTTTCAGTCAGAAGCTTATGAAAAGGCTGACTGGCGTCTGGATAATCCTTGTCAGGCGGTTGTCTATGAAATGCATGTCCGGGATTTGACCATCTCTCCGACTTCCGGGGTGGATGAAGCCTATCGAGGAACCTACCGAGGAGCTCACCAGACTGGGACGAAGAACGCCCAAGGAGATGCCACAGCCTTTGACTATATCAAGGAATTAGGGGTCAATGTAGTTCAACTGCAACCAGTGACCGACCGCTATAAGACCTATGATGAAGACGGGAATGTCCTCTATAATTGGGGCTATGATGTGCAGAATTACTCTGCTCCAGAGACTAGTTACTCGACCAAACCTCACGACCCTAAGACCACCATGCGTGAGTTAAAAGAAATGATACACGCCTATCATGAAGCGGGTATTTCGGTAGTCATGGATGTGGTCTATAATCATATCTATTCGACAGAAGATGGAGCTTTCCAAACAACCGTTCCTGATTATTACTACCGGATGAATCCAAATGGATCCTTCCAAAATGGTACAGGAGTTGGGAATGAGACGGCCAGTGAGCATGAGATGTACCGCAAATTCATGATTGATTCCTTGACGTATTGGGTAACAGAATATAAGATTGACGGTTTCCGCTTTGACTTAATGGGGATTCACGATGTGGATACTATGAATGAAATCCGTGAAGCCATGGACGCGATTGATCCACGGATTCTCCTTTATGGAGAAGGTTGGGATATGGGGACAGGGTTGGCTCCAGAAGATAAGGCCAAAAAGGACAATGCTTATCAAATGGCCCAAGTCGGTTTCTTTAATGATACCTCTCGAGATGCCATTAAGGGAGCTGAAGTCTTCGGATCCATTAAACGTGGGTATGTCAGTCGCAAGTCTACAGAAGACATCATTGCGCGTTCCGTTCTGGGAAGTGCAGAGTTGGGATCCTTCCTAACTCCAAGTCAGGTCCTCAACTATGTAGAAGCCCATGACAATTACAACCTCTACGATTTGCTTTCTTATGTCCATCCAAATGATTCTCAGGAAAAAATTAAGAAGCAGGTAGAAATGGCGACAGCCATGAATCTCCTCTTCCAAGGGATGGCCTTTATGCAGGTTGGACAAGAGTTCCTACGAACCAAACTAGTTGCAACGGGCGAAGATGGGGAAGTGACACCTAAAGATCGAGAACGGGCCATGAATTCTTATAATGCACCTGATGCTGTCAACCAAGTCGACTGGAATCTAGTGTCTGTAAATAAGGATACTGTTGACTATGTTCGCCAATTGATTCATTTGAAGAAGACCCTGCCTGCCTTGTCCCTTGAATCTTATGAGGAAATCTACCAACATGTCTTCGTGCATACAGCAGATATGGGCAGTGGTGTTGTTGTCTTTGAATTAAATTGGGACAAACACTACTATGTCATTTTTAACACCAGTGGACTACCATTCTATCTCCAGAACGCAGATCATCTTGAGCTCCTTGTTGGAAATAGTCGAAATAAACGTCCATTCTATGTTGAGAATTTAACAGCTTCCATCTTTGAATGGAAGAAATAAACAAAAAAATGAGGCTGGGACAAAAGTCCTAGCCTCTCAATTGTCTTTGGATT
>NZ_JWAK01000017.1:0-65939 GCF_001069335.1 Streptococcus sp. 1171_SSPC | reverse complement strand
ACGCTGATTTCATCAGCTTTTACAGCCCTACTCAACTGTGTGGAGGTGTGACGACGAAATCGAATTCTAACGAATTACCGATTTCTGTCCCACTCTCATTTTTTTTCTGATGAAGATGAGCTAGAACTACTTGAGCTGGAATCTTCACTTGAAGAAGATGAACTGAACTGTTCAGGGTGGAGTTCCTTATAGCTTGGCGCTTTGAAGAGATCCACTGTTGACTGATTGCCTTTTTGGCTATAGAGGCTGGTTGAGGCATCCCCTTTTTCTTTTTCAATTTTCTTCAATGCTTTCATCGAGTTATTGTAGGAGTAGTCATCCGGGTTGACTTTACCAAGATCATTTCCTGTATAGAATCGTAAGAGGTCTCCTGTTTGGATACTATCACTAATCTTGAGTTGTAGATTCGCTGCCTCACGGATTTTATCCAGTTGCTCTTTCGTTGATTCGTCAGGATTGGTGATTTCTTCACCAGTCTTGGTGTAATAGGTCCGGCCACTGTAACTTGTATACTCAGGAGTCACAAAGTAGTTAGCAGAACGGAAAGCTACGATTTGGCTATGATTTGGAGATAACAAGTCTTGACCAACTTGAAGGAAGTTCTTAGAATCAATTCCTAACAAGTGTTCTAATGTTGGAAGCATATCAATCTCTCCACCATAGGTCTCAATCACTTTCCCCTTGTCCATACCAGGAATGACCACCATATACGGTACGCGTTGCAACATGGCATTGTCATAACTAGACCAAGTTTCAGAGTTCTTATCTAGCAAAGGAGCCAGAGCTGGATTTCGAGAATTAGAAATACCGTAGTGGTCCCCGTACAGAACAATAATGGAGTTCTCATAAAGACCAGAAGCTTTGAGATAATCGAAGAAGGCCTTGATGGAAGCATCCAAGTAGTTGGCTGTTGCGAAATAGCCATTAATGGTTTCATCTTGCGTCTCTGCAAGAGGGAAGCCAATTTCGTCACCAATCAGACTGGTTGTATAAGGATAGTGGTTAGAAACGGTAATGAACTTAGTATAAAACGGTTGTTGCATGTGTTCCAAGTACTTGATAGAATCCTTCAACATGATCTTATCATTAAGTCCATACTGGAAGGAGTTTGTATCATCTTGCTTGGTAAAATAGGAGGCATCAAAGAAGTAATGGTAGCCCCATTGTTTGTAGGCTGTATTACGGTTCCAGAAGCTTCCGGCATTTCCGTGGAAAACTGCACTGGATTGGTAGCCATTCTTAGAAAGAATGAAAGGAGCTGCTTGCTGGGTATTGGTCCCACCGTAGTTCACCATAAAGGAACCTTGGTTCAAACCGAACAAGCCAGTCTCAATCATGGTTTCTGCATCCGATGTTTTACCAGCTTTTACCTGGTTGAAGACATTGGCAAATGCAAAGGTTTCGTTTGAATGGTAGAGCGAGTTGATAAAAGGGGTCACTTCGTATTCTTTGCCATCGACTTTCAATTTATAGTCGATCAAGAATTGTTGGAAGCTTTCCAAATGGATATAGATAACATTACGACCTTTAGCAAGTCCAAAGGTTTCAGGGTTTGGTTGAGCATAATGGCTAGCAACATACTCTTCAACCGGTTTCAGGTCAACTTCAGAAGCCTTTGAGCGTTCTTTATTGGCCATGTAAGTCTGGTTGGCACTGTAACCCAAAAAGGCAGGTAAACCAAGCGCACGAACTACATAGTAGTTGGAGAAGCCACGCGTTAACAATTCCGGACGGTCAATCTCTGCCAAGAAAAGGTTGGCAGAGAAGAGCATAGCAGAGAGCGAAGTCACTGCAAAACTTGCCCGTTTGTTAAAGGGACGGTGATCTAGTTTGACCAATTTCTTTAAGAAGAGGAAAGCTAGAATCGGGAAGTCTAAAATATAGATAATATCCCAGGGACGGAATAATTCTAAGGCTGCAGCTCCAAGACCAGCGGAAACCTTACTAGAGGCCAGCATGGTATTAACCGTTACGAAGTCAGTAAACTCACGATAATAAATCGAGTTGGAAATCAACCAGATAAATAAAATGACATAGATGCTAAAAGATAGCAAATAAAAGAGTTTGGTTCTCTTAATATAAAAAGCGAGACCGATGAATAAGAGGCTGAGTGGAATCGGGTTAATCACTGCAAGAAAAACCTGATAAAAGCCTTGAATATCTAGATTAAAGTCTACTGCATAGGCCCACATGGTTTTAAACCAATAAAGCAACAGTAGGGTAAAGACAAATCCTAGTCTGGTACTCATAGCATCGAGTATCGTTTTGGTAATTTTTTTCACAAAAATATACTTCCTTGCCTTATTTCCTAAAAATTTTCTTACAACAGTATACCATAATTTAAAACGTTTTGAAATAAAGCAAGTAAATAATGATGTTAAAAAAGAGTATGGTTGGTATTGGTGATCATTAGCTAAATAAAAGAAGTGAGATTGTTTAAAAAGATGGTGAATACTTCCTTGATAATAGGATTCTTAAGTAGGAGACTTTGTGAATTTTTGAAAATTTTGATACAATAGAAGTATGAAAAAGCTGACAATTAACCGACAAGTTGAGAAAAAAATCCATAAAGGTTATAAGATTTTAGAGAAGAGTGATTTTGAACAACTCCCTTTTGACAATGAGGTGGTCGATCTGGTCACAGCTTCAGGTCATTTTCTAGGGACAGGCTATCTTTCAGAGCAAAACAAGGGGCTTGGTTGGGTCATTTCTACCAAAAAAATCACCTTGGATCAGGCTTACTTTGGTTACTTATTTGCTGAGGCTAAGTCAAAACGTCAGTCTTACTATCAGTCGGAATTGGATACAGCTTTTAGAATTTTTAATCAAGAAGGCGACGGATTTGGTGGCTTGACCATTGATCTCTATGGAGATTATGCTGTTTTTTCTATCTACAATGCCTTTGTTTATCAAATCAGAGAGCTTCTTGTTACGGCTTTTCAAGAAGTTTTTCCAGAGGTCTTGGGAGGATATGAAAAAATCCGTTTTAAGGATCCAGGTTATGAGTCAGCCCATCTTTTTGGTCAAGAAGCTCCAGAGCAGTTTTTGATTTTGGAAAATGGTGTTCGCTACCAAGTCTTTCTGAATGATGGCTTGATGACAGGGATTTTCTTGGACCAACACGATGTGCGTGCTAGTTTAGTAGATGGCTTAGCTGCAGGTAAATCCTTACTCAATATGTTTTCCTACACGGCGGCTTTTTCGGTAGCAGCGGCCATGGGCGGAGCAGTAGAAACAACCTCTGTTGATTTGGCTAAGCGGAGTCGCGAACTATCTGAAGCTCATTTTGTGGCAAATGGTCTAGCATTGGACCAGCACCGCTTTATCGTCATGGATGTTTTTGATTATTATAAGTATGCCAAGCGTCATGCCTTGACTTATGATGTGATCGTTTTAGATCCGCCGAGTTTTGCTCGCAATAAGAAGCGTACCTTCTCTGTTGCGAAGGATTATCACAAACTGATTGAGCAGTCCCTAGAGATTTTAAATCCAAAAGGAATTTTGATTGCTAGTACGAATGCTGCCAATGTCAGTCGGGATAAATTTAAGAAAGAAATTGAAAAGGGCTTCAAAGGCCAAAAGCATCGCTATATCAGTGAAGTAGGACTTCCAGCTGATTTTCGATACAATGAAAGGGAAGAAAGTAGTAATTACTTGAAAGTTTTTACGATTAAGGTGGATCAATGAAATTAGTCGTTTCTGTAATGCCAAGAAATTTTGAAGAAGCACAGGCCATTGATGCCAGTCGTTATCAGGATGCAGATGTCATTGAATGGCGTGCGGATTATTTAGACAAAAATGATATCTTACAAGTGGCGCCTGCCATCTTTGAAAAATTTGCAGGCCGTGAGATTTTATTTACGCTACGGACACGGGAGCAGGGAGGAGAAATTGAACTTTCTGGTGAAGAGTACGTAGCGCTTATCCATGATATCAACAACATCTACCATCCGGATTATGTCGATTTTGAGTACTTTGGTCATCAGGCCGAATTTAATCAGATGATGGATTATTCCAATCTTTGCTTAAGCTACCATAATTTCCAGGAAACCCCTGAAAATATGATGGAGATTATGTCTGAATTAACCAGCTTTACACCGAAATTGGTCAAGGTATCTGTGATGGCTCATACCGAGCAGGATGTTCTCGATCTAATGAACTATACACGTGGCTTTAAGACGCTTAATCCAGAACAAGAGTTCGTTACCATTTCTATGGGGAAAATCGGCCGAATCTCTCGCATTGCTGCCGATTTAACTGGTTCTGTTTGGTCCTATGCTAGTGTAGGAGAGCAAAGTGCACCAGGTCAAATTAGCTTGTCCAGCATGCACAAGATTCGGGAGATCTTAGATGAAGATTGATGGCTATACGCGAATGGCGGCCGTGATTGCCAAGCCCATTCGTCATAGTATCTCACCCTTTATTCACAACCGGGCTTACCAATTAACCGCGACCAATGCAGTCTACCTAGCATGGGAAGTGGAAGAAGAACAAGTCGAACAAAGTCTTCAACAGTTACGGGTACTGGATATGTTGGGCGCTAATATTTCCATGCCTTACAAGAAAAAGGTCTTGCCATTTTTAGATCAGGTAGATGGAAGCGCGCAACTTATTGGTTCGGTCAATACAATTGTTCAGAAAGATGGTCGTTTAACAGGCTACAACACAGACGGACTTGGTTTTCTAAAGAGTCTCCCTAAGACTTTTTCGATAAGGAATAAGAAACTCGTCCTTTTAGGAGCGGGTGGGGCTGCGACTGCTATTGTTGTAGAGGCTATTCGCCAAGGAGTTGGCGAGATTCATTTATTTGTTCGTTCAGAAAGTTTAGATAAGTATCAGGCTATCTTTGCTCCACTATCCGAAACTCTTGATGTTTCAATTTTCCTTCATGACTTATCCAGTCAGGATCAGTTGAATGCAACGATAGAGGGGACGGATTTATTGATTAATGCTACAGGACTTGGAATGGACGGGTCTTCTCTCCCTATTCCGAAAGACTTTATCTTTCCTAAAGGTTGTCTAGTGGCTGATTTAGCTTATTTTCCTGCCAAGACACCTTTTCTTCAATTAGCTGAAGAACAAGGGGCAAAAACCTTAAATGGCTTGGGAATGCTCTTCCATCAAGCTGCCGTTGCCTTCGAACTGATGACGGATAAAACTTTCCCGGAAGAGGAAGTCTGGCAAGCGTTGAAATTGGAATACCCAGATTATGTATTAGAAAAATGATGGAAGAAAACAGAAAAACTTAATCAAGTATGCTCTGTTTTCTCTTTTTATACAATAGTGAAATTGTAATCTTTTTCACATGGATTTGAAAGGAGATCCTTATGAAGGTGAATGTTGATCTACCAAAGAATGGTTATGAGATTGTCATTGAGAATGGAGCGATCCAAAAGGTTGGAACCTGGCTCAGTCAATTATGGAAAGCTCAAAAAGTAGCAGTCATAACAGACAACCATGTGGGGTCTCTTTATGCAAGTCAGGTGGTAAAAAGCCTTGAAAGTGAAGGATTTACAGTAATTAGCTATGAGTTCCTAGAAGGAGAAGCTAGTAAAAATTTGACGACCGTCCAGAAAGTCTATGAATTTTTAGCGAAAAATGGGATGACACGATCAGACGGCATTCTTGCTCTTGGTGGTGGCGTTGTTGGTGATCTAGCTGGCTTTGTAGCTTCCACCTATATGAGGGGCATTCATTTCGTTCAAGTACCGACTAGTTTGACAGCGCAGGTTGACTCCTCTATCGGAGGTAAGACCGGAGTCAATACACTCTATGCTAAAAACATGGTAGGAACCTTTGCCCAACCGGATGGGGTATTGATTGACCCTGAAGTGCTGCGGACTCTTGGCCAGCGCGAGTTGATCGAGGGCATGGGGGAAGTCATTAAGTACGGTCTCATCGAAGATCCTGCCTTGTGGGAAGAACTGGATCAAATGGATGGCTCCATTGAGTCTATTTATGAGCATGCAGAATCCTTGATTGCCCATTCCTGTCAAGTCAAGCGCAAGATGGTCGTCGAAGATGAGTTAGACCAGGGCATTCGCCTATATCTGAATTTTGGTCATACCCTTGGCCATGCGATCGAAGCAACAGCCGGTTATGGCCAGATCATGCACGGAGAAGCCGTAGCGATAGGAATGGTGCAAGTCACTAAGGTAGCAGAAGCCAAGGGATTGATTCAAGCCGGTTTAACGCAGGCTATCCGGCAAATGTGTCAAAAATTTGGCTTACCAGTAGAATTCCATACTTGGGATAAGGAAAAGCTTTATCAGGCCTTGACCTTAGACAAGAAGGCGAGGGGAAATCAATTGAAACTCGTTTTGGTACAAGAAATTGGAACCTGTCAGATCCATCCAGTCCCGTTGGAAGAAATGAGAGACTTCTTACACTAGAAAGCGACAAAGGAGATAGCATGCGTTATTTAACAGCAGGAGAATCACACGGACCACGACTAACAGCTATTATCGAAGGAGTGCCAGCAGGGCTCCCATTGACAGCTGATTATATCAATGTCGAATTAAAACGCCGCCAGGGAGGCTACGGTCGTGGAGCACGGATGAAGATTGAAAGCGATCAGGTCGAGATCACGTCAGGTGTTCGCCATGGCTTGACCATGGGAGGTCCTATCACCTTGAATGTCACCAATCTAGACCATCAAAAATGGTTGGAGATCATGTCTGTTAGTGATGTGGAGGAAAAGAAGAAGGGACTCCGGAAAATTACCAAGCCTCGTCCAGGCCACGCCGATTTGGTCGGTGGCATCAAGTACCGTTTCGATGACTTGCGAAATTCTTTGGAACGGTCATCGGCTCGGGAAACAACCATGCTGGTAGCAGTAGGTGCAGTAGCCAAACGTTTATTGGAAGAGATTGGGGTTCAAGTAGCCAGCCATATTGTCAATTTCGGTGGCATCGAAGTAGAGGTTCCGGAAAATCTAACAGTTTCCCAAATCAAGGAAGCGGTCGCTCAGTCAGAAGTTTCCATCGTCAATCGAGAGCGAGAAGAGGAAATCAAGGCCTATATCGATAGTGTGAAGAAAGAAGGGGAAACCATCGGAGGGATCGTTGAAACGATTGTAGGTGGAGTGCCTGTCGGTCTGGGATCTTTTGTCCAATGGGACAAGAAATTGGATGCCAAAATCGCTCAAGGGGTTGTCTCTATCAATGCCTTTAAAGGTGTAGAGTTCGGGCTAGGATTTGAAGCTGGTCGTCTCAAAGGCAGTCAAGTCATGGACGAAATTCTCTGGTCTGAGAAAGATGGGTATACTCGTCGAACCAATCATCTGGGCGGATTTGAAGGTGGCATGACCAATGGAGAGCCGATTATCGTCCGTGGAGTAATGAAACCAATCCCAACTCTTTATAAACCCCTCATGAGTGTCGATATTGAAACGCACGAACCGTATAAGGCAACAGTGGAGAGGAGTGACCCAACAGCACTTCCGGCTGCAGGGGTTGTCATGGAAGCTGTGGTTGCAACGGTCTTAGCCACAGAAGTCTTGGACAAGTTCTCTTCTGATAATCTGGAAGAATTGAAGGAGGCTGTCAAGTGTCATCGGGCCTATACCAAAGCTTTCTAACTGGAGAAATAGATGGAAGAAAAGGTTGTTTATATCGTCGGTCTAGGACTGATTGGCGCTTCGTTAGCCATGGGCATCCGAAAAGCCCATCCTCAAGTCACCCTACTAGGTTATAATCGCAGTCAAGCCTCACGGGATATTGCTCTGAAAAAGGGAATTGTTGATGAGGTGACGGCTGATTTGGAAGAGTTTGCTAGTCGTGCAGATGTCATCATCGTCTCCTTACCTGTCAAGCAAACCATCCAAACCTTTCAGCAACTGGCGAGAATGTCACTGAAAGAAGGAGTCATTGTGACAGATGTGGGCTCTACCAAGGGGGCCATTGTAGAAGCTGGTCAAGAAGTTTTTAATCATCTGCCAGTCCGTTTTGTCGGCGGACATCCCATGGCAGGGAGTCACAAGACAGGAGCTGCGTCAGCTGACTCTACTCTCTTTGAAAATGCCTGCTACATTTTTACGCCAACAACTGCGACTGATCCCAGTGCGGTCTTGGAATTGAAGGATCTCCTCTCAGGGCTTAAAGCCCGTTTCATCGAGGTAGATCCAATAGAACACGATCGGGTCACTTCTCAAATCAGCCACTTTCCTCACGTATTGGCAGCTACCCTGATGGGACAAGCAGCTGCTTATACAGAAGATCACAGCCTAACAGGTCGCTTTGCTGCAGGGGGATTTCGTGATATGACGCGGATTGCGGAGAGTGAGCCAAGTATGTGGACCTCAGTTTTGCTATCTAATCCAGCTGCTGTCCTCGATCGGATAGCAGATTTTCGGGATCGTCTTGAGCAAGTTGCCGACATGATCAGACAAGGGCAAGAAGAAGCGATTTGGGACTTCTTTGACCATAGTCGAGAGCAACGGCAACATATGCAGATCCATAAGAGAGGAGGGGTGGAAAGCACCTTCGATATTTTTGTGGATGTCCCAGACGAAGAAGATGTCATCCTTCGGATCCTTGAATTGCTTCGTGGTACCTCCTTGGTCAATATTCATATCAATGAAGAAAACCGGGAAGATGTCTACGGGATTCTTCAGATTTCCTTTAAGACGGCTACAGATCAAGCGCGGGCTGAAGCCTTGATCACCGAGAAAACGGATTATAGTGTGGTGATCAAATAGGTCCTAAGTAGGATTTTTACAAAAATAGCAGTTTCTACCGCAAGATCTACCAGAATCTTTGTATAATAGAACAAAACCAAATCGTTAAGGAGAAATCACATGTCAAATATTTATGATCTAGCCAATGAGTTGTCACGCGGAATTCGTGACTTACCAGAATACAAGGCTGTCCTTGCTAGTAAGGAAGCCATTGATGCCGATGCCGATGCAAAAGCGTTATTCGGAGACTACCTGACTTTCCAACAAGAAATTCATGGAGTCATCCAGTCTGGACAAATGCCAACCGAAGACCAACAAAAGAAGATGCAGGACTTTGCTGGGAAATTACAAGGAAACCCAATTGTAAATGAGTTTTTCACCAAACAACAGCAATTGTCTGTTTATCTAGGAGATATTGAACGGATTATTTTTGATCCAGTTCAAGATTTATTTAAATAAGGGAGAGGTGGAGAGCCCACCTCTTTTTCTCTCCCATCTTAGAGGACCTTCCAAGTGAACGTTGAAAATGGCTGTTTTTTATGGTAAAATTTTTAGAAAAGCTTGAAGGGGTAAGCCATGAAATTACAAACGAATTGTAAGGGTTTAAATGGAATCATTCGTGTTCCAGGAGATAAATCGATCAGTCATCGTTCGATTATCTTTGGAAGCCTTGCGCATGGAACCACTAAGGTCTATGATATCCTACGTGGTGAAGATGTCTTATCCACTATTCAAGTATTTAGAGACTTAGGTGTCTCTATCCAAGATGATGGTCAAGTGATCACCATCGAGGGGAAAGGTTTTGAAGCCTTTCAACAACCTAAGAATGATCTGGATATGGGGAACTCAGGCACCTCCACTCGATTGATAGCGGGTGTCTTAGCAGGAAGTCCTTTTCCAGTCACCATGGTTGGAGATGACAGCTTGTCCAAACGACCAATGGATCGAGTGGCGATCCCCCTTCGAGAGATGGGAGTCACTGTCCAGGGTCAAACAGATCGAGACATGTTGCCCCTTCGCCTTCATGGAACAAAAGAGTTACAACCAATCCACTATTCATTACCGGTAGCCTCTGCTCAGGTCAAGTCAGCTCTTCTATTTGCTGCCATGCAAGCAGAAGGGGAGTCGGTTATTTTGGAGAAGGAGCTAACGCGGAATCACACCGAAGATATGATCCAGCAGTTCGGTGGCCATATCAGCGTGAAGGGCAAAGAAATTCGCCTACGTGGGCCTCAAAGCTTCCAAGCCTGTGAGGTGACGGTACCAGGTGATATTTCCAGTGCAGCCTTTTGGTTGGTAGCTGGTTTGATTGTCCCTAATAGTCAGATTCGTCTAGAGAATGTCGGGATCAATGAGACTCGTACAGGTATCCTAGAGGTTATTGAAAAAATGGGTGGCAAGCTTCAAATATTGGATGTTGATCCCCTTGCTAAGGCTGCGACGCTTGTCGTAGAGACTTCCGACCTCCATGGAACAGAAATTTCGGGTGATTTGATTCCTCGCTTGATTGATGAGCTTCCAATCATTGCCCTTTTGGCTACCCAGGCTTCTAGCCAAACCATTATCAAAGATGCTGAAGAATTGAAAGTCAAGGAAACAGATCGCATCCAAGTAGTGGCAGAGAGTCTAAATGCCATGGGGGCTAACATCACCCCAACAGAGGACGGGATGATTATTGAGGGGAAAACGCCCTTACATGGTGCTAGCCTGCAAACCTTTGGTGACCACCGGATCGGCATGTTGGGAGCTATTGCAGCCCTGCTTGTAAGAGAAGGTGAAGTGGAACTTACGCGTGCTGAAGCTATTAATACCAGCTATCCTACCTTCTTTGCAGATTTAGAAAAGGTGTCTCATGCCTAAAGTACTACTCGGCTTTATGGGAGCAGGGAAAACGACCATTGGCTCTTTATTGGATCCAGCTTTTGCAGATATGGATGCACTCTTGGTCCAAAGCTTAGAAATGCCGATTTCTGACTATTTTGCTCGCTATGGAGAAGACAGTTTTCGCCAGCAAGAGTCGCTTTTGTTGCATGAGTTACTCAATCAAGAGAGCTCGGTCATTTCAACTGGTGGAGGCATCGTCCTGAAACCAGAAAATCGCAAGCTTCTCAAGAAGAATCCTTGTAATATTTATTTACGGATTGATTTTGAGCGGCTTTATCAAAGACTGGCTGCGGATCCTGCAACTAAGCGCCCCCTCTTTCTTAATAAAAAACCAGAAGAGTTTCGTGCCTTGTATGAGCAACGCCTGCCCCTTTATGAAGAAGTAGCCACACATGTGATTGATGTTGCTGATAAGACACCAGAAGAAATTGTGGAGATCATCCGATGCTTGTAGCTTATCTCGGTCCTAAGGGATCCTTTACCCACCATGTAGCCCTTGAAAGTTTTGAAGAGGCTACCTTATGCCCTTACGGGTCTATCACAGAAGTGATCAAAGCTTATGAGTCCGACCAAGTAGATTATGCGGTTATCCCTGTTGAGAACTCTATCGAAGGTAGTGTCCATGAGACGATTGACTACCTCTTTCACCAGGCTCGTTTCCAGGCTATTGCAGAAGTGGTCTATCCTATTAAGCAACAACTCTTAGCAGTTAAGCAGTATCAAGCCATTGAAGTGATCTATTCGCATCCTCAAGCATTAGCCCAAGGGAAAGCCTATGTACAGGAGCATTTCCCTCAAGCCAGATTAGAGATGACAACTTCGACTTCCTATGCGGCTCGATATGTCTCTCAACATCCGGAACTTCCTATTGCAGCCATTGCGCCTTTGGAGGCCAAGGATGAATATGGTTTGGAAGTGGTAGCTAGTAATATTCAGGAAATGGATCAAAATTTCACCCGCTTTTGGATTCTTGGTCAGCGACCTTTTGAAGGCAGTCGCTCGCTGAAGAAAGCTGCTAGTAAAGATAGTTTGGCGATTACCTTACCAAGTAATATTGCGGGCTCCTTATGCCAGGCACTATCTACATTTGCTTCAAGAGAATTAAATTTAACAAAAATTGAAAGTCGTCCTTTAAAAACGGCCCTAGGGGAGTATTTTTTTATCGTCGATGTGGTGGATGCTGACGAATCACTGTTTGCATCCGCTTATCAAGAACTGGAGTCCCTGGGGGTATCTATCAAAACCTTAGGCCACTATTGGGTCTATGAGCTAAATGACAATGAAACGGAGAACGTATGAGTAGAGTATCAGAAAACTTGTCCTATCATGAACAAAAAAGATTGGATTATCTTTATTCCAACTACCATTACCTGAATGAAAAGGAGCGGTTGGAATATAAGTACCTAAAAAATAAATCAGAGGGACATTTCCAAGAAAACACCGTTTCAGCAAGAGCAGAGGAGTTTGTTGCTCCTTCAAGTAGAGGGGAAGACAATTATGACGAATTACCAGTCTATCCATCACGTAGCCGGAAGGACAAATCCAAAACCAATAAAAAGAACCGAGAGGAAGTAGCACCCCTTCCCAAACGGAAGAAAGGAAGCAAAATTCGCTTCAAACGTATTTTAAAATGGATAGCTATCTTCTTCTTGTTGGTCCTTGGTGGGATGGTCTTTATGTTTCTCAAAGGCTTGAATAGCAAACCTGGTGGTACCAATGCCCAACCAGCTGTTAAAGAGTATTTTAACGGCCAGAAGACCAAAGACGGAGTCAATATCCTGATCTTGGGAACAGATGGTCGAATCGGGGAAAGCTCGTCTGAGACGCGAACGGACTCCATCATGGTGGTCAATGTCAACAACAAGGACGGCAAGGTGAAAATGGTTAGCTTTATGCGAGATACTTTGGTACATATCGATGGCGTAAGCCAACAAACGGATCCAGAATATCAAGATTATTATGACCAGAAGTTGAATACGGCCTTCACCATTGGAGAGCAGAATAACAACCAAGGGGCAGAGTTGGTCCGTCAAATGCTTAAAGATAACTTTGATATTGATATCCAATACTATGCCATGGTCGATTTCCAAACCTTTGCGACAGCGATTGATACCCTTTTCCCGAATGGGGTGGAGATGAATGCTCAGTTCTCTACTATTGATGGTGAAACCGTCTCTGAGGTTGAAGTCCCTGATGACTTGAATATGAAGGATGGGGTCGTTCCGAATCAGACCATTAAGGTCGGAAAACAACGGATGGATGGCCGGACCCTCCTCAACTATGCTCGTTTCCGTAAAGATGATGAGGGCGACTTTGGACGGACAAGACGCCAACAAGAAGTCATGTCTGCCATTGTGCACCAAATCAAGGATCCAACCAAGCTCTTTACTGGATCTGAAGCACTAGGAAAGGTCTTCGCTATGACCTCTACCAATGTACCCTTCTCCTTCCTATTGACCAACGGGATTGGCTTAGTCGGAAGTGCCAGCAAGGGGATTGAACGCATCACCATTCCAGAAAATGGGGATTGGGTCGATGCCTACGATATGTATGGTGGTCAAGGCTTGCTGGTCGATTTCGATGCTTATAAAAAGAAATTGTCCCAAATGGGCTTAAGATGATATAATTAAGGGATAGGAGTTTTGAAAACTCCATCCCTTTTAATTTGTAGAAAGATTGAATACCATGTTAAAGAAAAATGAAATTGTAGACGTTGAGATTGTCGATTTGACCCACGAAGGAGCAGGAGTGGCTAAGGTCGATGGCTTGGTCTTTTTTGTGGAAAATGCCTTGCCAGGAGAAGTCATCCGCATGCGCGTGCTCAAGGTCAATAAGAAGATCGGCTACGGAAAAGTAGAGGAGTACTTGGAAAAATCTCCTCACCGCAATGAGGAACTGGACCTGGCTTACTTGCGAAGCGGCATTGCTGACTTGGGCCACCTGGCTTATTCGGAGCAGCTGAAATTCAAGGCCAAACAGGTCAAGGATAGTCTCTACAAGATGGCAGGAATCTCTGATATCGAAGTGCCCCTGACCTTGGGGATGGACCATCCCGTCCAGTATCGTAACAAGGCCCAAGTGCCTGTTCGTCGTGTCAATGGTCAGGTGGAGACAGGCTTCTTTCGCAAGAACTCTCATAATTTGATGCCGATTGAAGATTTCTATATCCAAGATCCAGTCATTGACCAAGTGGTCTTGGCTCTTCGAGATTTGATTCGTCGGTTTGACCTCAAGCCTTATGATGAAAGGGAACAATCTGGCTTGATTCGCAATCTCGTGGTTCGCCGAGGGCATCATTCAGGAGAAATCATGGTCATTTTGGTCACTACTCGTCCCAAGGTTTTCCGTGTGGACCAGTTGATCGAGCAGTTGATCAAGCAATTTCCAGCCATCAAATCCGTTATGCAAAATATCAACGACCAGAATACCAATGCTATTTTTGGGAAAGAATGGCGTACGCTTTATGGCCAAGATTACATTACCGATCAAATGTTGGGCAATAGCTTCCAAATCTCTGGGCCAGCCTTTTACCAGGTCAATACCGAAATGGCAGAGAAGCTCTATCAGACAGCCATTGACTTTGCGGAGTTAAGAGAAGATGATGTCGTGATTGATGCCTACTCCGGAATTGGGACCATTGGCTTATCCGTTGCCAAGCACGTCAAGGAAGTCTATGGCGTAGAAGTCATCCCTGAAGCTGTGGAGAATAGCCAGAAGAATGCTAGTCTAAATGGCATCACCAATGCCCATTATGTCTGCGATACAGCAGAAAATGCTATGAAGAATTGGCTCAAGGAAGGCATCCAACCAACCGCCATCCTAGTCGACCCACCACGCAAGGGCTTGACCGAAAGCTTTATCAAAGCAAGTGCCCAAACAGGCGCTGACCGCATCGCCTATATCTCCTGTAACGTCGCCACCATGGCGCGTGATATCAAACTCTATCAAGAGTTAGGTTATGAATTGAAGAAAGTCCAGCCGGTGGACTTATTCCCTCAAACGCACCACGTGGAGTGTGTAGTGTTGCTACAACGAAAAAAAGGGTGAAAATCCTTGATTTTAAGCTATTTTACAAGCATTTTGTCTTTGTAGATAAAGGCAATTTTGACGTCAAAAAAGTCCTAAAAAGTCACATAGATGTATATGTATTTGTAGATGTCGTTTGCGCATCGGAAAAATGAATACAACAATAAATATTTATCTAAAGAGAGAACATTTGTATATTGTTCTCCTTTTTTTTATTTTCAGGAGGGAAAATGACAAAAGAATTACAATCATCACGCTATATTGTCATTTCATTTTTAGTACGTGAAATGGGAATAGATATTGTTGAGGCCATATCTCTTATGGCTGAATTGGAAAAAAGTGGCTTGGTTCGATTGGAATCAAGTGGAGATTTAATACTCAAAGAACTTGGAGGAGCGCTATGAAACGAATTACCGCAAATCAATACCAAACTTCAGAACGGTATTATAAATTACCTAAAATTCTTTTTGAGGATGAGAAATATATGGATATGAAGCTAGAAGTAAAGGTGGCTTATTCTATTTTAAAAGATCGTTTAGAATTATCTCTCAGTCGTGGTTGGATAGATGAAGAAGGGGCGGTTTATTTAGTATTTTCTAATTCTAAACTGATGAGACTGTTAGGTTGTTCGAAGTCAAAATTACTGTCCATCAAAAAAACTCTTAAAGAATATGACTTAATTGATGAAGTCCAACAGTCTTCAAGTGAGAAAGGAAGACTAGCTAATAAGATTTATTTAGGGGAATTATCTTCTACCCCAGTAGGTGATTTCAACAGGCCTAGTGTTAAAAAAAGACTAGGGCAGGTTGAAAATGAAACGGCCCCCGTCTCATATTCAGCCCCTAGTGAGACTGAAGTTAGTGAGACTAAATATAGTGAGACTGATTCTTTATTTATTGAGGATGAGGAGGATAGGAATACTCAACCTATTTTGAAAAGAAAAGTAGAAAAGGTTACAAAATATGATCGAGATTATATTTGGGGATTGGTACAAGATCAATTTAGACGAGAAGGTTTTTCTGAAACAGCCAGTGAAATTGCTATGACTGATTTTGAGAGAATCTATCAGTATGCTCTTGACAATGTTCGCTTTGTTAGACGTGCGGAAGTGCTTGCTGAATTTGTGTTTAATGGCCTGTATTCTGTTTGGAATAACCGTGTTAGAAAAGGAGGTGGTTAGATGTCGTCAATCGAGTGGATATTAGTTTTGCTCATTTTAATTTCAAGCGGTATGACTCTTTGGGCATTGATAGTCGATCAGAAAGGGGTGATAAAGAAATGAGATTTATTGATTTATTTTCAGGTATCGGTGGCTTTCGACTTGGAATGGAAAGTGTCGGACACGAGTGTATTGGATTTTGCGAGATTGATAAATTTGCTAGAGAATCTTATAAATCCATTTTTCAAACGGAAGGAGAAATCGAATTTCATGACATACGAGATGTTTCAGATGACGAATTTAAAAAACTTAGAGGGAAAGTCGATATCATCTGTGGGGGATTCCCTTGTCAAGCATTTTCAATCGCAGGAAGACGATTGGGATTTGAAGATATTAGAGGAACTTTGTTCTTCGAAATTGCTCGGACGGCCAAACAAATCCAACCACGTTTTCTTTTTCTTGAAAATGTTAAAGGCTTACTCAATCACGATAAGGGACGGACGTTCACCACAATCCTTACCACACTTGATGAGTTGGGGTTTGATGTTGAGTGGCAGGTGCTTAACAGTAAGGATTTTGGCGTTCCCCAAAACAGAGAGAGGGTGTTTATTATCGGACATTCTAGAAAGAAAGGTACCCGACTCCTATTTCCTTTCAGACGAGAAGGTCAAGCAACTAACTCTGAGACTTTAAAAACACTAGGAAATTTGAATCCATCAAAAAGTGGCATGAGCGGTAAAGTCTATTATTCAGAGGGGTTAGCGCCAACATTAGTTCGTGGAAAAGGAGAAGGATTTAAAGTTGCGATTCCTTGTATGACACCAGACAGATTAGAAAAAAGACAAAATGGTAGACGATTTAAGGAAAACCAAGAGCCAATGTTTACTTTGAATACTCAGGATCGCCATGGTATTGTTGTTGTTGGAGATTTACCAACTAGCTTTAAGGAGACTGGTCGCGTATATGGAAGTGATGGGTTATCTCCAACACTAACTACGATGCAAGGTGGAGATAAAATTCCCAAAATACTGATCCCAGAACCAATCCATTTTCTAAAAATCAGGGAAGCAACTAAAAAAGGGTACGCTCAAGCAGAGATTGGAGATTCAATCAATTTAGAAAGACCAAGTTCTCAGTATCGGCGTGGTAGAGTTGGAAAAGGTATAGCGAATACGTTGACAACTAGTGGTCAAATGGGAGTAGTAGTGGCTAGCTATGAAGGAGAAGATAAGCAAGTTTACCATGTAGCCGGTGTTTTAATTAATGGACAATTTTACCGTTTGAGAATACGACGAATCACTCCTAAAGAGTGTTTTCGATTGCAGGGGTTTCCTGATTGGGCTTTTGAAGCTGCTAGAAAAGTCTCTAGTAATAGTCAGCTCTATAAACAAGCTGGTAATAGTGTAACCGTTCCTGTGATTGCTGCAATCGCAAAGAAATTAAAAGAAATAGAGGAAAAAGATGAAAGCTTTAAATAAAGAGTCAATACTAGATTGTGACGAATTAGAAACAGAATTACATGATGCAGAAATCAAACAGCTGGATGAACAAATATTTTTAATGCCCAATTATCCATGTGAGTTTGAAGTGACATTTTTAGATGATTACCATAAAAAACATAACTATCCACTATTTTATGAATCCTATCTTCAAAACGTTATGGAATTCCTCGAAAGTCAGGATATAAAGAACGGAGCTGATGCCTTTGTAGATGATAATCAGAATCTTGTTTTTGTTTTATATGGACAAGGCTATCGAGCCGAGGGAAAAGAGGGAATACTTACAACCCAAGTAACTGTAAAAGCCTATGATGAAGACAAGAAATCAATTAACTTCTCAGATCTATTAGATTCCTTAATCGTCTCAGAATATCAAATGGAACCGAATCTTTGGGAGGTCTCCCATGATTGATCTCTATCTAAGTAAAAATAACCATAGAAATCAAATTCTTTTAGATTTCTTTCAAAACTACGGAATAGAGGTATCTTGTCATTCGATTTCTGAAATGACAAAGGACAAATTAATTGAGATGATGAGCTATTCTTCAGATTGTTTTGAGTTTTTATCTCCTAATTTATTACGATTTAAGAACCGTGACAATCTAAGATTAACGGATTTCATTGAAATGATATTAAAAAATCCTGAACTAACTATCAGACTTCCTCTTGCGGTTTCAAATAAGAGAGTTTATCCAAATCTGAATCTAGAGGAGGCTAGAGCTTTATTGCCAAGAGATACGAAACAATTGATTTACATGGAACAAACACATTATTTATCTAGTTAAAGGAGAAGCAATATGGCTGAACGATTTTGGGAGAACTTGTCCATTATTTTGGCTGAAAGAAATATCAGCTGGATTGAGTTAACCAGAAAAATGTTTGCGGGAGAGTTTCACTATCCAAGTGAATTGAATCGTTTGTATCAAAAGATTCGCCACTATAAGATGGAACAACGAATGCCTCAAAGTCCATGGGTAGAAAGGATTGTGCAGGTATTAGATTTAGATTATGAAGATTTATTTCGGAGGTAACTATGAAAAGAATAATTCCAGTTTATATATTCCAACAAGTAAATGTCTTATTGGTATCTCTATACTTACTGAAATTTCTTTGTATCGGTGAGTTAACTATACTACAGATTCTCTATGGTTCGTCACTCATTTCTTTTTTATGGATGTATGGCCAACGCAAACAAGCTCATAAGGTCAATATGAAATCTAGGATGAAATGGCTTGGTATTGGATTCGTTAGCCTACTGATTATAAGTCTATGTTTTAGCCTAATCCATGCTCGAGGAACTACGAATCAAGCAAACTTAATTGGCCTTCAACATCAAGTCCCTTGGTTTTCATTTTTATTGTTCTTAATCAATGCGAGTATGGTTGAAGAATTTCTGTATCGAGAAATTTTATGGAACTTGGTTAGAAAATTAGCTATTCGAGTTGCTTTGACAAGTGTTTTATTTGCCTTAGCACATCATCCAGGAACCATTCTAGCTTGGTGTTTATATGTTTCACTTGGGATGTTTTTAGGGCTTGTACGCTACAAATCGGACTTATGGGGCAGTATGGGGCTACATTTGGTGTGGAACCTACTAGTTTATAGTTTGCTGATTTTTTAGACCAAATTAGCTTGTTTTAGGGAAATGAAATGCTAACGTTATGAAATAATGTTAGTCTTTTATTTCAAAGGTCTTTGATTAATATGAATTTAGCTCGACAGAAAAATAAGAAATGTGATAAAAATTTCAACTACTCTTATCTATAATAAAGCTACCTGTTCTTTGAAAATTGAATCCACTCCGTCTTGATTAGCGTGCCTGTGTAAGTAGGGACTGAGAGTATTTCCCTGTGAAGGGCAACTGGCACAAGACGTGTGTGAGAATTTTCTAACAGACACGGAGTTTATCGTTACCAGACTTAAACGATGCGACAAACTAGATAAAGGAGTTAATCATGAAGGTAGTAAACTTGTATGATTTGAAACAAATGGGAAATAAAGGTGGTTGTACCATCCAATTGATTCATCACTTTCCTTTTGGTATGGGCTTAGGACATCTCAAAAAAGACTACATTGAATTTAAACGTGTTGGTATCGTTGATGGGAAAGCAGTAGAAGTTACTCTTCGAGAACCTTATTCGAGAGATCTACTGCAGGTTGTCAAGTCGATTAAGCAACGTCAGAAATTGATAGCTTATCGTTATAAAGAAGGAAAGCTGCTATTTGTGAAGAAGGAGGCATCAGATGTCCTCTGAACAACAGGAACGAATGGCAGTTCAATATGCTGAGCGTAGTCTTTTATTTACTGTAAAAAGTCTTTTAAAGATTCTAGAATGGTCTAGACGTCAGGCTTTAGCACAGGATTCTGCCTATAAGATAGGAGTGCAGAAATTAGAAGAATTGCTACAATCTCCCTATTCGATTGATACGATTAATCTGAAAAAAGATTTTTTAGACAAACCAATTGATATAGAGAAATTTAAATCTTTTTTAGAAAAAGAAGAGATTCCTTTAGCCATCGCTTGGCAAGGGGATTCTCTGCATTTCTACACGAAAGACCGTTCGATTCTAGACAATCATTTAGACCATCTGTTAGAAAAAATGGTTAATGATCCGGAGAAATTAACTGATTTTACCATGGATAAGTCATTAGACGATGCAATTGATGAGGCTAAATCCCAAATTACCTTTAGACAAGAAGGAGCCGTCAAACAGAAAGAGATGGTGAGATGATGTACAGTGGAAAGAAATTCCTACTATTCTCACTGTTAGGTATCTTACTAGGCTATCTTTTTCATCGTTTGACGCTTTTGTATGATTCCTATACTGGAAATACATTAGATAAATGGATTCATCTTCTGATGGAAGGTCAAGATGAAGTTCTTCAGTCGCCATGGAATGTTTCCTTTACTGGAAAATCAAGTGCTTTTTTTCTACTAGGTTTTGTGATGATGTTGCTGGTTTATCTCTATTTAGAGACTGGCAAAAAACAATACCGAGAAGGGGTAGAATACGGGAGCGCCCGTTTTGGAACTCTAAAAGAAAAGAAGCTCTTTTACGGAAAGGAATTTTCTCATGATACGATCTTAGCACAAGACGTTCGTCTGACATTATTAGACAAAAAACCACCCCAATATGATAGAAATAAGAATATTGCGGTGATAGGAGGTTCAGGAAGTGGGAAAACCTTTCGCTTTGTGAAACCCAATCTGATTCAGATGAATAGTTCTAATATTGTAGTGGATCCTAAAGATCACTTGGCCGAGAAAACAGGCAAACTCTTTTTAGAACATGGCTACCAAGTAAAGGTGTTAGATTTAGTCAATATGAAGAACTCAGATGGCTTCAATCCTTTTCGCTATATAGAGACAGAAAATGATTTGAATCGCATGCTGACGGTTTATTTCAACAACACCAAAGGCTCTGGCTCCCGTAGTGATCCATTTTGGGATGAAGCTTCTATGACTTTGGTACGAGCTTTAGCTTCCTACTTGGTCGATTTCTATAATCCACCCAAAACAAGAGAACAGCTCATAGAAGAAAGTCGTTTAAGTCAAAAAGAATACAAAAACTTGTTGAAACGTCAAAAAAAAGAAGTGGAGGAGCGAAAAAAACGAGGGCGTTATCCAAGTTTTGCTGAAATCTCAAAACTCATTAAACACTTATCCAAGGGTGAAAACCAAGAAAAAAGTGTCTTAGAAATTCTATTTGAAAATTATGCTAAGAAGTATGGGACTGAAAATTTTACCATGCGAAATTGGGCAGATTTTCAAAATTATAAGGATAAGACTCTGGATTCTGTTATAGCTGTAACCACTGCTAAATTTGCCCTCTTCAATATTCAGAGTGTCATGGATTTGACCAAAAAAGATACACTTGATATGAAGACATGGGGCCAGGAAAAATCAATGGTTTACTTAGTTATCCCCGATAACGATAGTACCTTTCGCTTTCTTTCAGCCCTCTTTTTTTCAACTGTATTTCAAACCCTAACAAGACAAGCAGATATTGATTTTAAGGGTCAATTGCCTCTTCATGTGAGAGTCTATTTAGATGAATTCGCAAATATCGGAGAAATTCCAGATTTTGCTGAACAAACCTCAACAGTCCGTTCTCGGAATATGAGTCTCGTTCCAATTCTACAAAATATTGCTCAACTTCAAGGACTCTATAAAGAAAAAGAAGCTTGGAAAACCATTCTTGGGAACTGTGATAGCTTAGTATACTTAGGTGGTAATGATGAAGATACCTTTAAATTTATGAGTGGTTTACTCGGTAAACAAACCATTGATGTTCGAAATACTAGTCGTTCCTTTGGCCAGACAGGTTCAGGATCCCTTTCTCATCAAAAGATTGCTCGTGATCTAATGACACCCGATGAGGTCGGAAATATGAAACGGCATGAATGCTTGGTTCGAATTGCCAATATGCCTGTCTTTAAAAGCAAAAAGTACAATTCAACTAAGCATCCAAACTGGAAGTACCTAGCCAATCAAGAAACCGATGAACGGTGGTGGAACTATCAGATCAATCCTTTGAATCAAAGTCAGGAAAATCATCTTGAAGGCCTTAGAATTCGTGATTTAACTTTTGAATCTAGTTTAAAATAAAAATAGAAAAGAGGAAATAGATGATTACGCATTTTAAAGGTTTTGTTTATGGAGTTGACGCAAGTGCTATGTTTGCACAAGCTATGTCTTTGTTACAGAAGGGATTGATTGCGGTTGGTGCCTTTCTCGTTGTTGTTGGGATTGTCAATCTTGCAACCAATATTAAAGATGGTGGACCAGGTGTTCGGAATGCCATTCTTGAAATTGTCGGTGGTGTTATGGTAGGGGCTGCTGGAGCCTTTGTAACCCAGATTTCAATTTAGGAGGATAAACAATGACATGAATCTTAGTTTAGTCTCACCCTTTGTTTACCTTGCATCTGAAAAAATATCAGCTGAAAATTTATTTGAAGGATTTAATGTGGATTTACAATCTACGGTAGATCTGATTAAATCTCTATCTAGCTATAATCCAACCGTTTGGACTTATATGTCAAATATTACTAAAAGTGTCATGCAGCCTCTTGGAGTTGCGATTTTATCAGTTGTTCTCATTTTAGAGTTTTCGAAGATGGCAAAGAAAATTGCTAACTCTGGTGGAGCGATGACCTTTGAAGCCTTAGCGCCAATGCTGATTAGTTATATTATGGTCGCAGTTGTAATTACCAACACTACCGTCATTGTAGAAGCCATCATCGGGATTGCGAGTCATGCCATTGAACAAGTGGCCTCGATTGTGGCTCACGGTGGGGCAAAGTATGATACACTCTCTGGATTAAAAGGGTCAGGATTTATTGGCCGGATGATTGTGGGCTTTTTCGCCCTCCTCATTTGGCTTGTTCGGATAGTAAGTGCAGCCATGGTTAATCTTTTGGTATCTATTCGATTTATTCAACTCTACCTTATGATCCCATTTGCCCCTCTTACGATTCCAACATTTTTAAGTGATGAATGGAAGTCTATTGGTTTAGGCTATTTAAAAAATATTATGGTCTATGCGGTACAAGGGGTTCTTATTTTTCTGATTGTTTCTCTTGTTCCTTTGTTTGAATCTGCTGGTAAAATAGCTGTTTCAAATGGTGCAGGAGTCCTGCAATCACTTGCGATTATGTTTGGTAGTTTGGTACAAGCTATCTTACTGATTATTGCCCTCGTTGGTTCTCAACGTACGGCTCGCTCAATCTTAGGTATGTAATTAGATAAAGGCTAGGAAGTGGTTGCTTCTTAGCCTTTTTAGAAAGGAAAGTCATGAATACACGTGTCTTTAAAGACATCTCAAAATACCAACACAGGGCTTGGTTAGGTTTCACCACAAGACAAATCATCTTTGTTTTACCAGCCTTTATTGTCACAATTATTGTTTTGGGCTTGAATCTCTTTTTCTGGCAATTTGGAGATTGGTTTGTTTACGGTTTTGTGTTTGCTTTTACCATCCCCCTCTTGCTTTTTGGAGTCTATAAACCCAATGATTTATATTTTGAACATTATTTGAAATACCGTCTTCATTTTGAACTAACGATACCCCTACGCACAATTTCAGGAAAGAAAGGACTTGAACATGAAAAGAAAATCAAATACATTAAAGAAACAAAAGACTTCAACGACTAATAAAAAGGAAGAAGTTAAAGATAAAAAAGAGGAAGTGTTACCATCAACGGCTAATACTCTTTCCTATCAAGCCTTGTATCAAAATGGTCTGATGCAGGTAAAAGAAGATTATTTTTCACAAAGCTATTTACTTGGTGATGTCAATTACCAGACCGTTGGTTTAGAAGATAAGGGAGCAATCATTGAGAAGTATTCTGATTTGATTAACTCTTTAGATGACCAAACCAACTTCCAATTGACCATTTTTAATAAAAGATTGAATTTAGAAAAATTCAGACACAGTGTTTTGTATGAGGAAAAAGAAGATGGGTACGATAGCTATCGTAAAGAATTGAATCGGATGATGAATCAAAATTTAGATAGTGGTGAAAATAACTTTTCGGCTGTGAAACTGATTAGTTTTGGTAGAAAGGATTCTAATCCCAAACAAGCTTATCGTTCCTTGTCTCAAATAGGCGAATATTTCAAGAGTGGTTTCTCAGAAATTGATGCTCGATTTGGTTCCTTGACTGGAGAAGAACGGGTGAACTTGTTGGCAGATATGCTTAGAGGAGAACACCATCTTCCTTTTTCTTATCGTGATTTAACGAGATCTGGCCAGACAACTCGTCACTTCATAGCACCTAATCTCTTGGATTTTAAAAACAAGAATTACCTACAAATCAATGACCGCTTATTACAGATTGTCTATGTGAGAGACTACGGTATGGAATTAGGGGATCAGTTTATCCGAGACCTCATGCAAGGAGATCTGGAATTGATTGTAAGCCTTCATGCTCAAAGTTCGACCAAGGCAGATGCCATGAAGAAACTACGAACAAAGAAAACCTTAATGGAATCCCAAAAGATTGGGGAACAACAAAAACTAGCTCGTACAGGTATCTATTTGGAAAAAGTAGGTCATGTATTAGAAAGCAATATCGATGAAGCTGAGGAACTCTTAAAAACCATGACCGAGACAGGAGATAAACTATTTCAAACGGTCTTCTTGATTGGGGTCTTTGGTCAGGATGAAGAAGAACTCAAACAAGCCCTAGACACGATTCAACAAGTGGCCGGCTCAAATGACCTAATGATTGATAAACTTCCATATATGCAAGAAGCAGCCTTTAATAGTTTGCTGCCATTTGGTTGTGATTTTTTAGAGGGAGTATCACGGAGTTTATTAACGTCCAATATAGCAGTGAACTCACCTTGGACTTCAGTAGACTTACAAGACCGTAGTGGGAAATATTATGGTATCAATCAAATCTCAAGCAATATTATTACCATTGATCGCAGCCTATTAAATACACCGTCTGGTCTGATTTTAGGAACATCTGGAGCTGGGAAAGGGATGGCAACTAAGCATGAAATTATCACGACCAAAATCAAGGAATCTGGTGAAAATACTGAAATTATCATCGTGGATCCAGAAGCAGAATACAGTGTCATTGGACGAGCTTTTGGGGGAGAAATGATTGATATTGCGCCCGATTCCCAAACTTATCTCAATGTCCTTGACTTGTCTGAGGAAAATATGGATGAGGATCCTGTAA
Source organism: Streptococcus sp. 1171_SSPC (assembly GCF_001069335.1). Classification (NCBI taxonomy): domain Bacteria; kingdom Bacillati; phylum Bacillota; class Bacilli; order Lactobacillales; family Streptococcaceae; genus Streptococcus; species Streptococcus sp. 1171_SSPC. The sequence continues at coordinate 40,999 of NZ_JWAK01000017.1, read as the reverse complement.
AGGTAAAATCAGAATTTCTTTTATCTTTTATTGGCAAGTTATTGGATAGAAAAATGGATGGGAGAGAAAAATCGATTATAGACCGAGTCACCAGACTCACCTATCAGTCATTTAAAGAGCCTTCTTTGGAAGAATGGGTCTTTGTCTTGAGCCAACAACCAGAAGAAGAAGCGCAGAATTTGGCACTTGATATGGAACTGTATGTTGAAGGTTCTCTTGATATTTTTTCTCATAAGACCAATATTCAGACAGGATCTAACTTCTTAATCTATAACGTTAAAAAGTTAGGAGATGAGCTGAAACAAATCGCTCTTATGGTTGTTTTTGATCAGATATGGAATCGTGTCGTTCGGAACCAAAAATTAGGGAAGAAGACTTGGATTTATTTTGATGAAATGCAGCTTCTTTTATTAGATAAATATGCCAGTGATTTCTTCTTTAAATTGTGGAGTCGTGTCAGAAAATATGGAGCCAGTCCGACTGGGATAACCCAAAATGTCGAAACCTTATTGTTAGATCCAAATGGTAGACGGATTATTGCCAATAGTGAATTTATGATTCTCCTCAAGCAAGCAAAAAATGACCGAGAAGAACTAGTTCAACTCTTAGGCTTGTCAAAAGAACTCGAAAAATACCTAGTCAATCCAGAAAAAGGGGCAGGACTAATAAAAGCTGGTTCAGTTGTCGTTCCCTTTAAAAATAAGATTCCCCAAGGTACACAATTGTTTGATATCATGAGTACAGATCCTGATAAAATGGCTTCTAATTAAGGGGAAGGTAAATGAAGGATAAGAGAGAAATCATACGTGCCCGAAAGGCATTTAGAAGAAGTCTAAAAGATGAGAAGAAATTCTTAAAACAAGGAAAGAAGGAGGTGAGAAAACAGAAAAAAGATTCCGCTGTACTGGATGAAAAAGCATGGAAAAATGAGATAAAGCAAAAGCTGGAGAATATGAGAGAAGCTTCAAAGGCTAGAGTAAAACAAGCAAATGAAGACTACAATCATATTCTTCAAAATAGTCCTCCATCACTTTTGAATCGGAAAGAATTAAGAGATAGACGATTGCCTCATGCTAGGAAACGATTGAAAATAGCCAAGAAACAATTTAAGGAAGCTAAGGTTGAAGCAAAAGAAGAAAGAAAAGAGAGTCGTAAAGAAAGAAAAACCAATCAAAAATTTTTCTACGGTCAGGAAACGAAAGTAAAATCCAATTTTTTCCTTCAAGGGAAGAATCTAGAAGAATTAAAAGCTAAGAAAGAAGTCAAAGCCGCAAAAGAGAATCTAAAATCTACTAAGCAAGCCTATAAGTTCAAAAAAATCAGTAGGAAAGCCAAAACCTTTCTTTATGTCCTTGGACGTGAAGGTGGAGATTTAGCTTCAGAAAATGAAGATTTAGAAAGTTATCGCACACTTCATGAGACCATTAGAAAAGGGAAACGCTACAGTCGGCTTTCTTATAATCTTGGAAAAGCTAGTGTCAAAACAGGACAAGCAACAGGTCGTTTTACCAAGAAAAGACTGACCAACACAAAAGAGCGATACCATCATTTTAAGGATGGAAAAGGATGGAAACTAACTAAAGATAATCCAAGTTCCTTTAAAAATCGGTATCGAAAATTAAAGAAACAAGGTCTTTTAAGTGTCCGAAATATCTATCAAAAATTAAAAGGAGCCTTTTCCTTCTTTACATTTGTGGCTGGAAATCCTGTAACCTGGATAGTTGGAGGAATAGTCTTTCTTCTTTTACTTATGATGAGCTTCTTTTTAGGATTTTCATCTGCTAGTTTGATTCAACAAGATGAATTTGAATTAACAAAAGCTTATACCCACCTAACTTGGGAAGATGCAGAACATACTCGCACAAATGACAAAGGAATTACTTATTACACAAAAGTTGATGATGTGATGGGGTATATGAACTTTAAATTCCATGACTATGAGTTACACAAACCAGTTCACTTATTTAGTTCAGAATCTTACAAGGCTTATCTGTCTACTTTGTGGCATGATTTAAACGATGGGGATGATTTGAAATCCATGCAAGACCTCTATGAAACTCCTAAGTATAAACTATCGAAAGACGATCAAGAGGAAATAAAGGAACTAAAAGAAGAGGGGGTCTATGCTTCCATGCAGGAATTGGACAATCCATTTGAGGGGAAAAGCAACGAAGATAGTCTAACCATGACTTATCGTTATGGATACTATGATTTAGACGGAAAACCTACTCTTCAGGAGTATATACTACTAGAAGCGAAGGCTCACCAAACAATTGTCGCACCAATGGATGGTGTTGTATCTCTAGACGGAGATGATGTTATTCTCACTAACGGAAAAGGAGAGAATGAGAGTCGATTGACCTTGTATTCTATTCATAATGGCCGTGCGATTGAGGGGACAAGAGTCCTAACGGGTGATATTATTGGTGAAACACCAGACGATACAGGTTTGAAAGTTTCCTATCAAAAGTATAAAAACAAGAAAGAAAAATTGGTGTATGTCAATCCGCAATTTTATTTTCCAAAAGTCATTCAACTTCAGACCACTATCTTACCAGCCATTGGTCAGTTTGGTGGGGATGAGTTTGAACGAGCAAAACATATTTATGAGTTTTTGAAATCTCAAGGGGCAAGTCCCCAAGCCATTGCGGCAATTTTAGGAAATTGGTCGGTAGAGTCTTCTATTAATCCTAAACGAGCTGAAGGAGATTATTTATCTCCTCCTGTTGGCGCTACCGATTCCTCATGGGATGATGAAAGCTGGTTAGCGATTGGAGGTCCAGCCATTTATAGTGGTGCTTATCCTAATATTCTTCATAGAGGTCTAGGTTTAGGGCAATGGACAGATACCGCAGATGGGTCAACACGGCATACAGCCTTGTTAAATTATGCACGCACCCAAAATAAGAAATGGTATGATTTAGACCTACAACTTGATTTTATGCTTCATGGGGATAGTCCTTACTATCAAAGTTGGTTAAAGGATTTCTTTAAAAATACGGGCAGTGCAGCCAATCTCGCCCAACTCTTCCTCACCTATTGGGAGGGAAATTCTGGTGACAAACTACTGGAAAGACAAACCAGAGCAACGGAATGGTATTACCAAATTGAAAAAGGCTTCAGCCAAACAAATGGAGGACAGGCAAAAAGTGACCCGCAATCCCTTGAAGGTGTTCGTGGAGACTTGTATGAACATTCTGTTCCTGGTGGTGGAGATGGTATGGCCTATGCCTATGGACAATGTACATGGGGTGTTGCGGCTCGTATGAATCAATTAGGCTTAAAATTAAAAGGAAGCAATGGAGAGAAGATTTCAATCATTAATACCATGGGAAATGGTCAGGACTGGGTTGCGACAGCTTCAAGTCTTGGTGGAGAAACGGGTTCCACACCAAGAGCAGGTGCTATTGTTTCTTTTGTAGGAGGTACACATGGTACACCAGCTATCTACGGTCATGTGGCTTTTGTAGAGAAGGTCTATGATGATGGTTCTTTCCTTGTGTCTGAAACTAACTATGGTGGCAACCCTAACTATACCTTTAGAAAAATCTCTCATGCAGATAGTGCCATTAGTTTTGCCTATACTACGAAATAAAGAAGTTTACACTTGCAATTTTAGCTATTTTCAGGTAAAATAAATAGTGTAGATGAGTGGTCGGCTCATGGTCAATCTGATAGTAATCTTGGACATAAGGGCCAAGCGGTGGCGGACACCAGAACGAAATCCGATAGCAATCTTGGACGTAAGGGCCAAGCGGTGGCAGACACCAGAATAAACCGACTGACTAGGTGGCTTACAGACTCTGTAAACCACCTTTTTTTGTGAGGAAAATATGGCAAATTCTAGAGATTATCGTAATCCAAATTACACCGAAACAATAAAACTTCAGCGTTTTTTTACACAGTTACAAATTGCGGCTTCTTTTTTTAAAGAACACTTTGTTGGCAAAATTATGTATTATGAAACGGAAATTGAAAGTGTTGAACTTCATTTTTCACCTACTAATTTCATGCACCTATGTGGTGTTGATTACCGAAAAGGTGCAGGCAGTTTCTTTGACGATTGTTTAAATAGACATGTCATAATTGATGAGTTGAAAATAAAAAAAGATGGAACCACGATGCAAAAGTTACAAGTTTTAGGATCCATTGGGGAGTTATTGGGAAAGCATGTTCATCTAACTGGTTCAGGACGTTATTTGTATTTGGAGTTTGATTATGCTCTACGTACAAGAAAACAGATAATAGCATTAACATTGAAAGAGACCTCTAGGAAAATTGTTCCTCAATCTTTATTAGATTTGAAGAGAAAGACAGTATTTCCAAAAGGTGAAAAAGTAATTTCCATTTACTCAAAACATTTACAAACATCGGAACTTTTTTATTATTTAAAAGATTAGTTTACATATCTTTTGTGGTATAAAATATATTTTTATCATTTTCAGGAGAACGCAGTTTTGGCTCGTTCTCTTTTTTTGTTGTGATACTTCTTTCAAGGAATATTTGGTAGGATTGGAGTGAAAAAAGATTAACTAGGAAAGAAGGAAGTATATGGAAGCCATTTATCAACGTGATTCGGATCAAGATGGATTAACTGATGCTCAAGAATTGGCTCTAGGAACCAATCCTCTTAGCGCAGATTCTGATGGTGATGGACGTTCAGATTTAGTGGAAATAGAAGAAGGAACCAATCCCTTAGAAAAGGATTTACAAGACATAGACCAAACAAGTATCACTGAATCGTCATCAGTATTTATGGAAATGAAACAAAAGATTTCAGATATGATGGAGAGTCACTACAAGGAATTTATACAGGCTCTGATTAGTATTGAAACAGGGATTGAAAACCAACAAGACCTAGAAGACTTATATACTTACTACATGAGAATGGATGCCGTTTCTCTTTTATCTAGTGATTTAGAAACCATTCCTCAAGAGGTTGAAATGGAGATAGAGTTGTAGGGGAATCATGTGATTCTCCTATTTTCGTATAGATGAAAGGAGCGAGTATGGAAGTAATACAATTATTGGCTATGTTTCGTGGAACAATTCCAAAAGATAGGGATAAAATGGACCTATTTCTTCGCTATCAGGCGCAACATTTTGATGAGAAATGGCAGGACTTGGTAGAGAGTTTTTTGACTGAAGAGGAGAAGATAGAAGAGATACCTCATGTCTATTCGTTTCATCAAGACATTGTTTCTTTCCTAGAGGCCAGTTCTGAAAATAATGACCAAGATTTAGAAAGTTACACAAGAAATTTTGGACAAGCAGGTCTAGATAAATTATCTCAATTAAGTAATTTTGAGAAAAACTTGGTGCTAAAAGTCGCAAGCTATAACCTTTCCACTCGATTTTACATCCAATCTGAAAAAGAGAAACTAACACCATTAAGTGAGCTTGTATTTCATCAGAATCAGGATGTTAATTTAGTCAATGTCTATCGGGTTGCGAATAATCTATCTGACCGTATTAGTAGAGATATAGAGGAATTTCTTCTAATGGTTGACTCAAAAGAGGTTAAAAAAGAAGTTCCTGAGATTCATTTTGAAGAAAAAGAGGGAGATGTTCTAGCCTATTTGGGTTCAGAATTGATGGCTACTTTAGATATCGTTACGGATCTTGTCCATCATGAAGAAAACTACATACAACTCCCACTGATACAAAAGCTGAAGATTATTACTCATTTTGATGAAGTAAAAGCTAAAAGCGAAAAGTCTAATCAAGTAGAGAAAATTTTATCTCCTTCAAGTGATATTGAACAGGAAACGGAAGAAACTAACTCCTTTTCTAATGTCGATAAAATTGTAGAAGAAGCTTTGAGGGAATATCCAATCGGTTCACAAGTAAGTTATAAAGGACAAGTATTTCAGTTGGTTTCGATTGAAAATGCACAGTTAAATGACTTAGTTCGCCTAGAGCTATTCAATGATTCCAACCAGTTATTTGAAGAGAATCCTATCTTATACTTGAACAGTTTGGAAGAGATTGAACAAGTATTGTCTCATTTAGAACTTGAAAAAGAAGATTCAGAGATTGAGATTGATTCATCAAGTGAAAGTCAGGAAATAGATTTATTTTCCTACCTGGAAGAAGAAAATGTAAATGAAAAGGATAAGGAAACAAAATCTTTAATTTCAGGTATAGAAGAGACGGATGTCCCTGTTCTAGATTTTGTTTTTCCAGATGATTTAGAGGACTTTTATCCTAAGACAAATCGAGAAAAGATTGAAACGAATATCGCCGCAATTGAACTTGTTAAAAGATTAGAAAAAGAGGGACGACAAGCGAATCCAGAAGAACAAGAACTACTAGCCAAGTATGTCGGCTGGGGTGGTCTTGCCAATGAATTTTTTGATGAACTCAATCCAAAGTATGAAGCAGAACGTTTAACTCTTAAGAGCTTAGTAAGTAAATCAGAATACTCCACCATGAAACATAGTTCTCTCACAGCCTATTATACAGACCCAATGATTATTCGCCAGATTTGGCAAAAATTAGTGGACGACGGCTTTGAGGGTGGAAGGATATTAGATCCTTCTATGGGGACTGGGAACTTCTTTGCGGCTATGCCTAGAAGTATACGAGAGAGGTCAGAACTCTATGGAGTTGAATTAGACAGTGTGACAGGCGCAATCACAAAACAACTACATCCTAATGCTTATATTGAAGTTCGAGGATTTGAAGAAGTTCCCTTTCAAAATAATAGTTTTGATTTAGTCTTAACGAATGTTCCATTTGGAAATTTTCGCATTGCCGATAAAAACTATGATAAACCTTACATGATTCACGACTACTTTATCAAACACTCACTTGATTTAGTAAGAGACGGAGGGCAGGTGTCGATTATCTCTTCTATTGGCACAATGGATAAGCGGACAGATAATGTCTTACAAGAGATTAAATCTAGCACTCATTTTTTAGGGGGAGTTCGGTTGCCGGATACGGCTTTTAAAAAGATTGCAGGTACTCGAGTGACCACAGATCTCCTATTCTTTCAAAAGGATCAAGCAAAGAATCTTAATGAGGAGGAACTTGTCTTTAGTGGCTCTATTCCCTTTGAGGAGGATAAGCGTGTCTGGATCAATCCTTATTTTGATGGGAAATACAATACACAAGTTTTGGGTGAATATGAGGTACGTAATTTTAATGGAGGAACCCTCAATGTTAAGGGGGAATCAGAAACATTAGCTACTGACATAATGAAAGCATTAGAGAATGTAGAAGCACCTAAACAAATTGACAATTCTTTGAAAGCACCTGTTTTTATCCAAGAAGAAGTGGATAATTCTATCCCAAGTCATATACGTGAGAACTTAGCGCTCTATTCTTTTGGATATGAGAGAAATCAAATTTATTATCGAGATACGCATGGCATTCGGAAAAGTTCAAAAGTAGACGAAATTAGTTATTATGTAGATGAGAAGGGAGATTTTAAAGCTTGGGACAGTTCCTTGTCTGAACATAAAATAGATCGATTCGTGCAACTTCATTTGACAGATGAGGAAGCACTAGATGTATACAAGTCAGAAGAAGCGAGTAAAAGAGGGAAATATAAGGGCTTGTTCAAAAAAACGGTCTTTTATGAAAGCCCCTTATCGGATAAGGATATTAGTCGCATTAAGGGCATGGTTGATTTGAGAGAGACCTATCAATCCCTAATTGAAATTCAACGTCATCAAGATTATAGTCGGGCTGATTTTCAGGAATTGCTTAGTAAACTCAATCGTGAATATGACCGTTTTGTAAGTCAATTTGGATACTTGAATGCTTCCGTTAATAGGAACTTATTTGATAGTGACGATAAGTATTCTTTACTAGCAAGTTTAGAAGATGAATACATCGATTCTAAAGATCAGAAAGTAAAATATAAAAAATCTTTAGCCTTTGAGAAAGCATTGGTTAGGCCAGAGAGAGTGATTACAAGAGTATCAACGGCTTTAGATGCCTTAAACTCCAGTTTATCGGATGGTAGAGGGGTTGATTTAGACTATATGGTATCAATTTATCCTGAACATAGCCAAGCTGCTATTTTAGATGAGTTAGGAGACCAGATTTTAATGGATCCAGAAAGCTATTTAAGAGGAGAAAGAAAATATCTTTCTAAGAACCAGTTTTTATCAGGAGATATTCTCAACAAGATAGAAGTAGTTCAACTATTAGTGGAGGAAAACAATCAAGAATATGATTGGAACCATGCTTTAGATTTGTTAGAATCTGTTCGCCCTCCACGGATTCATCTGGCAGATATTGAGTTTAAAATAGGATCACGTTGGATTCCTCAATCCGTTTATGGTAAATTTGCCTTTGAATGTTTTACCAATCGTGAATTTGAATTGTCTTCGCCAGATGTTGAACAAGTCATTGAAGTGAATCCTGTCGATGGACAGATTCATTTAAGGACATCATTTGCTTATCGCTATCCAAGTGCCAAAGATAGTAGTCTTGGAGTCAGTGGGTCACGTTATGATACAGGAAGAAAGATTTTTGAGAATTTACTAAATTCAAACCAACCGACGATTACCATGACTGTTACGGAAGGAGAAAAGAAAAAGACCATCACAGATTTGGAAAAAACCTCTGTTCTAAGAGCAAAAGAGCAGCATTTACAAGAGCTCTTTCAAGAATTTGTCTCACGGTATCCAGAAGTCCAACAAGTCATTGAAGAAAGTTATAATCGTCTTTATAATCGAACGGTTAGTCGAGAGTATGACGGTAGCCATCTAGTCATTGATGGTTTGGCACAAAACATCAGTCTTCGTCCTCACCAAGAGAATGCCATTCAAAGAATTGTAGAAGAAAAAAGAGCCTTGTTAGCTCATGAGGTAGGTTCAGGAAAGACCTTGACCATGCTTGGTGCTGGGTTTAAATTAAAGGAGTTGGGGATGGTTCATAAGCCCTTGTATGTGGTGCCCTCTAGTTTGTCTGCTCAATTTGGCCAAGAAATTATGAAATTTTTCCCCACTAAAAAAGTCTTTGTGACCACTAAGAAAGATTTTGTGAAGGCGAGAAGAAAACAGTTTGTTTCACGTATTATTACAGGAGATTATGATGCCATTGTCATTGGGGATTCTCAATTTGAAAAAATCCCTGTCAGTAAGGAAAGACAGATGAATTATATAGAGGATAAGCTCAATGAATTACGAGAGATTAAAACACATTCTGAAAATAAGTATACTGTTAAAGAAGCGGAACAATCAATAAGTGGTCTAGAGAAACAATTGGAAGAACTCCAACGCTTCAATCGTGATAGTTTTATTGATTTTGAGAACTTAGGAATTGATTTTCTCTTTGTGGATGAAGCACATCACTTTAAAAATATTCGTCCAATTACTGGACTTGGGAATGTAGCAGGGATTACCAATACAACCTCTAAGAAGAACGTGGATATGGAAATGAAGGTTCGACAGATTCAGGAAGAGCATGATTTTAAAAACATTGTCTTTGCGACAGGAACACCTGTTTCAAATTCTATTAGTGAGTTGTATACTATGATGAACTACATTCAACCAGATATCTTAAAACGCTATCAAGTTGATTATTTTGACTCTTGGGTAGGTGCTTTTGGAGAAATTCAAAACTCTATGGAATTAGCTCCTACAGGGGATAAGTACCAACCTAAGAAACGATTTAAAAAGTTTGTCAATTTACCTGAGTTGATGAAAATCTATAAAGAAACAGCCGACATTCAAACACAAGATATGATGGATTTACCTGTTCCAGAAGCTCATATTATCCCTATTGAGAGTGAGTTAACTGAAAACCAGAAACTCTATTTAGAAGAATTAGTTATGAGGTCAGATATGGTCAAATGTGGAACAGTTGATCCGAGCCAGGATAACATGTTAAAGATAACAGGTGAGGCACGGAAACTAGCTATTGATATGCGTTTATTGGACTCTAGTTATAGTCTAGCAGACAATCATAAACTGCTTCAGGTAGTGGATAATGTTGAGAGAATTTATCGTGAAGGAATGGGAAATAAGGCTACTCAGATGATTTTTTCAGATATTGGAACACCTAAGAAAAAGGATAATGGCTTTGATGTTTATTCTGAAATAAAGGCTTTATTAGTTGATAGAGGAATCCCTAGTAAGGAAATTGCCTTTGTACATGATGCCAATAGTGATGAAAAGAAGAATACCTTGTCTCGAAAGGTCAATGCAGGAGAGGTGCGGATTCTTCTTGCCTCAACTGAAAAAGGAGGAACAGGTTTAAATGTTCAGAGTAAGATGAAAGCAGTTCATCATCTGGATGTCCCTTGGAGACCAAGTGACATTCAGCAACGCAATGGACGTATTATCCGACAGGGAAATGAAAACAAGGAAGTGGATATTTACCACTATATTACCAAAGGTTCGTTTGATAATTATCTATGGGCAACTCAGGAGAACAAACTTCGTTATATTAAGCAGATTATGACTTCTAAGGAGCCGATTCGTGCTGCAGAAGACATTGATGAGCAGACTATGACGGCTTCTGATTTTAAGGCGCTAGCAACAGGTAATCCTTATCTCAAATATAAGATGGAACTAGAGAATGATCTAACTCTATTAGAAAATCAAAGACGCGCCTTTCAACGCAGCAAGGATCACTATCGTCATACAATCTCTTACTGTGAAGAAAATATGCCCATTCTTGAGAAACGATTAAGCAAGTATGAAGGCGACATTCAACAGTCTGAAATGTCGAAAGACCAGGCATTTTCTATGACGGTAGGCAAGCAAGCTTTTGATCAACGAGCTGAAGCAGGGGAATCCCTACACCGTCTTATCCGTCATAATCAAGCTGACAGCAAAGAATTCCGAACCCTAGCAAGCTATCGAGGATTTGACATTAAAATGCTTAGTCTTCCAACAAATCAACCTCTTCCTGAAACCTTCTCTGTTAAGATTGTAGGGGAAAATCAGTATTCTGTCAGTTTAGATTTGTATTCTCCTTTGGGGACCATTCAAAGGCTTCAGCATACGATTGATCACATTAAAGAGGACCAAGTGAAAACTCAGAACTTATTGGATGAATTAAAGGATAAATGGAATACTGCTAGAGTAGAAATTGAGAAAAATTTTCCAAAGGAAGAGGATTATCAAACTAAAAAGGCCGAATACGATGTACTCGCGCCATTGATTGAAACAGAAACGGATTTAGATATTATTGATCAGGCCTTAAGACAATTCCACGAAAAAGGAAACGAAAAGCAGGAGCAACTTTCTTTTGAATTGGATTAAAAAATAGATATAAATAGCGGACAAGAAAAGAAAAGCGCGGTAGAATAAAGACAGAAAGAAACGAGGTAACAATTATGATGGAAGATACCTATTATCAATTAGAAGAGGCTTTGGTACAGGGATTTCAAACACCTGAAGAATACCAAGCCTACAAGGAGTTAAAGGAACATTATGAGGAAGTGACAGGCGATTACAGTTTTTCTAAACGAGAACTCACTAGCCAATTGGAAATCACTCTTCAGAATCATCGAGGTGTGGACTTTGAAGAACATGAAAAAGAGGAGTATTTGGACTTAGTTCAAAAATTAGAAGAGTTTGATTCCTCTCTTGCCACCCATTATCGTCAATTAATTGACTAAAAAGGAGAAAGTCATGAATGATTTACTCCTTATCCCAGTAATTTTTTTAGCAGTAGGAGGAATTCTCATTCTTTTATGGAGACTCTTTCTTATTGCCAGTGGACTTTTCCTGATTGGTTTTGTCAGTTTTCTTATTTTCGTGGAGGTTTATGGAATTTATTTGTTCTTTACTGAACCTACTTTATATTTTGATGATATCAGACAATATGGTTTAACTAGTTTTACGGCTGTGTACCTTTTCATCAATCTGATGTTGGTTCTAGGATTTAGTTGGCGCTTCATTAACTCCATAAATAAGCATAAAATGTGAACTTTTTAGATAGTTAAAAGACTTTATTCAAAGGTAAGTTTGAATAGAGTTTTTTTGTTGATGTGCTTATAATCCCGTCTTAGTACTTAGTGTGAGAAACGAAAAGAGATGAATTAAAATTAAAGTGTACAGAATGCTTTAGAGTTTCTATTTTTCTTATAATATATAGTAATTTAGGTACAAATTAACTTGTATATTCTATCTGGTTTAGTGTGATATATTCATTGTTAAATAAAAATATGAGTTCTCCTCTTATTTTAAAAAATAATTATTTTATAATTTTTTTATATTTAGTGTAAACTATTCATTGCGTCCCAAATACGGGAGGTTTGTTTCTGATTTTCATATTTGGATTATAATATTCTCATCAGAGTTACTTAAGGAGTAAGATATGAACCAGATTACGAAACAATATAAATTACTATATTTCTTGATTATTTTATTAAGTTTGACAAGTTCTCTTTTAATGACATTCTTCTCTCTTCAATTAGGAAGAATACTTGATAGTATATCTAATTCAAATAGTGGATTACTCTTTCATATTACTATTTGTGTAAGTTCAATTTTACTATGGTTCTTTATCTCTTGTTCTTATTCCTATCTTAAAAATCAATATGTAAAAAAAGTTATTATAGATCTAAAAAAGGGTCTCTTATTACATTATTTATCGCGTGAGTTTAACCAAATTGACAACCGTAACCATTCAGATTTCTTAAATAATATCACCAAAAATAGTGACCTTATTCAAGAAAATTTATTGATTCCTAGAATCTCTCTAATTGCAAATTTAGGGACCCTTATCATGAGTGTGGTTGCTATTATCTATATAGAATGGCGATTAGCATTAGTCTTTCTTTTATTGTCGAGTATAACGATTTTTCTATCTCAAATTCCTGGAAAGTTAATGACTAAAGCAACTAATAATTATTCCCTACAAAATAGTCACTATTTATCAAAAATGACAAACTTTATTGATGGTTTTGAACAAATTAAGTTATTAAATGTTCAAAGCTGGATTCAAGAAAAAATTCAAGGAATCAGTTTAGAATTTGAAGAGTCCAGAAAAACTTATCAATTTTTAAAAGACCTAGCTTCAACTACTGGAACCTTACTAAGTTTTTGCTCTCAACTATCCTGTATGGTTGCTGGTATCTTTTTTGTAAGAAATAACTTACTGACTATTGGATTACTCGTAGCAAGTATTCAATTATTAAACGGTGTCTTTGCTCCTTTACAATCTATTCTTTACAATAAAAATTTAATCAACAGTTGTAAGTCCATTATTGATAATATCCAAGAAAATCTATATGAGAAGAATCATGAAATTTTTCATAAAACAACTACAATTAATTGTGATAATATTTCGACCATTTCTATTAGCCAATTACATTATGAAATTGAAAATAAAATATTATTTGATCATTTTTCCTATGAATTTAAAAAAGGCAAGCGTTATGCTATTATAGGTGCTTCAGGAGCTGGGAAAACAACTTTAGTAAAATTAATACTAAATTATTATCCAAAAAATCTTTATGATGGAGAAATAAAAATCAACGGAAAACAGAATATTGATATTCCCTCAGAGGAGTTATATAAAGATATTGCGTTTGTGCAAAAAAATGACTTTCTAATTGAAGGCAATATTCTAGAGAATATCAAAATGGCTAGAAACCTTCATTTAACTGAAAAATTAAGAAAATCCTTAGGTTTTAATGAAGACTTCCTTCGTAAAAACCTAGCTCAATCAAACAAAATCATTTCAGAAGGAGAAAAGCAACGAATTGATTTAGCTAGGTTTTTAGTCAAAACATATTCAGTTTATATATTTGACGAACCTACAAGTAACCTTGATCCAATAAAAGCAAAAGAAATAATGGACTACATTCTATCCATTAAAGATGCAATTGTTATTGTCATTACTCATGATCAAAATCCAGAAATATTGGAAGAGTTTGATTACGTTATTACCTTATAGATAAATGGCCTAGTCTACTAAATGAATGATGTGTTTCTCAAAGTATTGTTTGTAATTTTTGTAGATTGTTTTATTGAAGAGTTCGAAAATTTTTAAAGCTTCTTCGATTTTTAAAAGTGATTTTTGATTATGATAGAATTTCAGTTCCAAATATCCATCTAAATATAGCAAAATGGTTTGTTCAAAAAAATCTGTGGAATCCGCTAATATATTCTTCGTAGCCTGTTTTAAAAATAAAGATTCCTCATATAAGTCGTTCTCAATCATTATAATCAAAGAATTGAGAAGTAGTTGAATGAGAGATTGTCTATTTCTAGGTATAGGACTATACAACTTCCCTTTTTTGAGCGCCTCTTTGGCATATCTAAATAATAAATCTGGAGATAGAACACGACAGCAATTTCCAAGGATGAGCGTTTCGTAATAACCCCAGTTTTCAACGGAAAATAAATAGTTTGTAAGATAAGAGGCGTCTTGACGACTCAATTGATAATTCTTATCCATTCCTGAAACAATACTTTCGATGAAAATAGCATTTAATTTATGGTAATGAGAATTTGTCTCATGAAAAAGTTCTATTTCTTTCTCTACCATATCTAGTAATGCTTGAGTATCTTCATCATATGCGGCCTGTTTAACAGAAGCTATTAAGATATTAAAATCCGAAGGTTGATAATGATTACAGATAAGCAGAAATTCTTCTAGTGTTACTCCTATTCTTTCAAGAAGATACAATAACTTAAAGACAGAAATCTCTGTTTCTCCTAATTCAAATCTAGATATTTGAGATTTTGAAATTTCAGCACCTGCTAATGAAGAAATAGAAATCCCCTTTTCTTCTCTTATTTTCCTATAAGTTTCACCTAAAATCATACTTATCTCCATTTACCATAAAAAATCATTAGAAAGCGTGACAGATTATGAAAAAATACTATCAAATTTTTTAATTACTATTTGATAGTATCATTATTATTGGATTATATCAATAAAATTAATGAGTGTGGGAAAATCCAATACTAGGAGAAAATGAAATAAATATTTCTACAATAAAACGTATGACATCAAGTTTTTTGGAAAGCCTCTGTTCGTAAATTATTTTAACTCATAGTTGATGATTCCACAAATTGAAAAGTTTTAAACTTAGCATTTAAACGCTCAATTTTAATACGTATTACAACTATCTCTATTAAACTTCTTATCCTCTACAGTCGATACATGCTTTTTAGAACTTTTTAAAGGAAAAAAGATATCTCATGAATATTCATAGTATCTAAATAACAAAAACAAGTAATTGCTCTGACAAACTTGACCTATACTTTCTTTAAAAAGAGTAAAATAATGTGTATGACCATCTCAAAAAACTAATTGACAGGCACGAAGTGTCGTTAAATCGATTATGATTGTGTCTTTATGGTGTATATCTTTTTCCAGGATAATTCTTACTTTGGTTTCTTTTAGGACATTGAAATAGGACTTTCTGTGACATCAATAGCTATAGTGACACTTGCTGCTTTTAAGTTGTCTAAGGCAAATAGACCTGAAGAACGAAGAGTATCTTCTACCAATATTATCGTTCGGTGACTGTCGCTAATCCAAGACCAAAATCAAAAGCTAGGAGACGTAGAGTTGGTCAATAGAATAAATAACGCAAGTTTAGCATCAACTGTTTTTATAGACTTAGCGTTTTTGGACGTCCTCCTTTATAGTGTTTGGCTTTATAAGCTTTATTTAGACAGGATATCTTCGTTGGGAAGGTGTCCTTTTTTACACTAATAAATAATTTAAAGTTCTCAGAAGTTAGTTGCATGATCTTTTGTAAATTGTTTTCTTAACTATAGTATAGCATAGTACAGTATGCATTTTATTTTTTTCCAATAAGTCTATTATACTCCAAAGACAGCTAGTTTTATTTTTTTCTCTGAACTGTACGATTTTGCTCCTGAAATGTAGGAATCACCTTTCGTTGTGGTGTGATAAAACTTACAAGTTCTTTTTGTTATTCTTGACCTAGTTTTTATAGAAAGAAGGTCTAAGATGTTAAATAAAGTCAAAACTAAAGCCTTAATTAGTGTTGGAGCAGTGGCTGCAACTAGTTTTATTCTCATGATGGGATATACTGCTGGTCAACATTCGACTGCTAAACAAAGTCGTAAAGAGATTGAATTGGCTGCAGCTAAACTTGTAGAGGATAAACAAGCAGAAGATAAAGCTAGCATTTTGTCATCGGATACTGTAAAAGAATTTTTGACTCAGTACTATACGAAAGAAAAGCTCGGAGAAAATAATGCACGTATTCAACCTTATATGACTGAATCGGCTTATTCTCAAGAATTGACAAGTCAAAATGATGCCATGAACCAAGTGTATAAGGATTATATTTTGGATTATCATTTTGAAAAAGCAGATATCTTTGTCAATCAGACTACGAATCAAGCTATTGCCATGGTCTCTTATAATGTAACCTATGTATCTGATTTAAAGAATGCCAACCAATCAAAGACCAATCAGACAGAAACCAGAACGGTTAAATTGTCCTATTCTAAACTACCTGGTAAGTTATTGGTCAATCAAGTACAGGTTTGGAAATCTGGGTTAGATGATTTAGATAAGACCACTCCCAAAACTCTAGAAGAATCATCATCAATACCATCACTGCCAAATACTACGACAAAATGATGATATTGCATGGAAATAGAAGAATGTAAGCAAATTTCAATTCTTGATGTAGCAAGTCGTTTGGGTATCTCCTTTAAACAAGTTTCTAGCAGTGTCTATGAACATCCTGAACACGATTCATTCCGAATTTTTTCGAATACCAATACTTTTAAATGGTTTTCAAGAGATATTCAAGGTGATGTCATTGATTTTGTTCGACTTGTTAAGGGAACTTCCTTTAAAGAAGCTCTAACTTTTCTTTCTGAAGAACCTTTTCAAAAAGAAGCTGTTCAAGAAAATAGAGAGAGACCATTTTATTATCCTTTAAAGAGAATAGAAGATTCTAGCTGTAGTCTGGCTATATATTATTTAACAGAATGTAGAGGAATCTCAGAAGAAATCGTACAAAAGATGATTCAACAAGGTTTGATAGCACAAGCCAGTTGGAAAACAAATGAAACTGTTGAACCTGTTATTGTTTTTAAAAATTTTGATCATCGTCACAAACTGCAGGCAGCAAGCTTACAAGGAATTTATAAGAATCACTCTCTTCCTAGAGAAAGGTTAAAAACGATTCTAAAAGGAAGCCATGGACATGTTGGAATATCCTTTGACATTGGTAAACCAAATAGATTGGTCTTTTGTGAATCGTTCATCGACTTGATGAGCTATTACGAACTTCATCAACAAAGTCTAACTGATGTTCGTTTGGTATCTATGGAAGGATTAAAAAGGTCTGTTGTTGCTTATCAAACTTTACGACTAATAGCTGAAGAAAATCAGAAGTTGGAATTTTTAGATACAGTAACACCTTCAAAGTTATTGCATTTGATCAATACAATTCGTGATACCAGCACCTATTTCGATAATCATCCTGATTTATTGACACTTGCGGTAGATTGTGATGATGCAGGTAAAGATTTTTCTGATAAGTTATCTCAATCAGGATTTCCTGTTTTACTGGATTTACCTAATAATGAATCTGAGAAAGAAAAAATAGACTGGAACGATATTCTTAGAGAAAAGAAATCAGATTTTCAATTTAAGCTTGAAACTGTAAAAGAGACATTTGGAAATCCACCAGTAAGACAATTATCTCAATGTTTAGAACTGTGATAACAAAATCAAGATGTTTTAGCTATTATTAGAAAGAAGGAGGATCGTATATGACCATTATTGAACGCTTAGAAGAAAAGGTCACTAGGCAAGAAAGTAAGGTAGCAAGAGAGACAGAAAAACTAGCTGCTTACAAAGAACAACTGGAGACAGCGATGTTTGCGACGTTCAAAAGGCGTCAAAGCATCAGTCACATGAGTTTTGAAGAAGCTCTTGACCATGCCTTTGGTAAAGAAAGACAATTCGATGATTCTGAATTTAGAAAGGATGAAATGAGTGAATGACAAAAGATTGGAATTTTAATCAACCATTAGAAAGTAAATCAGAAAATCAAGAAGATCCAGATAAAATTGCGGCCTTATTTGGAAATCATCAAGGAGGTAATGATGTAAATTATGAAGCAGCTTTTCAAAAGCGCAAACAAGCACCTGTGACGGAATCAAATTCTAGTTCTAAACCTAAAGTTACAGAGGTTAGAACAGGAAAAGAGACAGATATCACTACAAGTTATCAGCAACATCTTAAAAGACTTATTGCGGATAACAATAGCGATATAGAAAGTAGTCAAAAGAAAATTGAAGAGCTACATACGTTGATTGACACAAAGAATAAAGATAATAAGAAATTGCAGTCAATTTATGATGCGATTTCGGAATTACACTAAGCAGTCCTGATAGGCTGCTTTTTTTGAGAGGTTATAGATGTTTACAACATTTTTTAAGAAAAACCAAGACAATAGTGATGTATTTAAGAAGCTAATTCATAGACTATCTGATATGTCTGTCCAAGATCTTGAAAAAATAGACCGACTGTTAGATATCATTTTCACTCCAGATCAAGGATCAGAACAACTAAAAACAGAAGCAACTTACAGAGAAGAAACTTTGGACGACACATTAAAAGAAGCTAAGAATCAACTTCATAAGGAACAATTGGAGAAGAATTTAGAGAGATTTAGGAAAAACAATCAATAACGCACCAAAAATGCACCAAAAATGGTGCATTTGTTTTCTCTAAATGTTATAATGGTGGTATCAAATAAAAGGAGTTTGCCATGATTGGAAAAAACATAAAATCCTTACGTAAAACACATGACTTAACACAACACGAATTTGCACGGATTGTAGGTATTTCACGAAATAGTCTGAGTCGTTATGAAAATGGAACGAGTTCAGTCTCTACCGAATTAATAGACATCATTTGTCAGAAGTTTAATGTATCTTATGTCGATATTGTAGGAGAAGATAAAATGCTCAATCCTGTTGAAGATTATGAATTGACTTTAAAAATTGAAATTGTGAAAGAAAGAGGTGCTAATCTATTATCTCGACTCTATCGTTATCAAGATAGTCAGGGAATTAGCATTGATGATGAATCTAATCCTTGGATTTTAATGAGTGATGATCTATCTGACTTAATTCATACGAATATCTATTTAGTAGAAACTTTTGATGAAATAGAGAGATATAGCGGCTATTTGGATGGAATTGAACGCATGTTAGAGATATCTGAAAATCGGGTGGTAGCCTAATGAGATTGGAAGAATTTAGTGAGACTGACTTTCAGAAGGTCTTACAGCGAACCATTAGGGCCTTAACCCGAGGAAAGACGATTCCAGATAAACCGAAAGCTATCTTACTTGGTGGGCAAAGCGGAGCAGGTAAGACAGTGATACATCGTATCAAGCAAAAGGAATTTCAAGGTAATATCATTATCATCGATGGTGACAGCTACCGTTCTCAACAACCCAATTACTTAGCACTGCAAGAAAAGTATGGCAAGGACAGCGTGGACTATACCAAGGGATTTGCAGGAAAAATGGTAGAGCATCTGGTTGACGAACTCAGCACGCAAGGCTACCATTTGTTAATTGAAGGGACTTTGCGTACCACTCAAGTTCCAAGAAAAACTGCTCAATTATTAGCATCAAAAGGCTACCAAGTTTCCTTAGCTATTATTGGTACTAAACCAGAACTGTCCTATCTCAGTACCTTGATTCGTTACGAAGAGCTTTATGCCATAGATCCGACTCAGGCCAGAGCAACCCCAAAAGAACACCATGATGGGATTGTAGAGAACTTGGTTGATAACCTAAATGAGCTTGAAAGCGATAAACTCTTTAACCAGATTCAGATTTATCAAAGAGATAGAACTTGTATCTATGATTCTGAAACTGATGAAGGCTCCACGGTAGAAGTGCTACAAGAATACCTCTTTGGGAAATGGAGTAAGGTTGAGAAGGAGATGATGAAAATAGAGGAAGCACGGTTGAGAGAGTTATATGAGAGGGGTAAAAATTAATGAAACTTGATCGAAGAAATGCAGTATCTAGTTGGAGTGGCTATAATCACCAAGGAAAAGTTGGAATTTTTTTAGCTATTCGTGAGCTTAAAAAGTTAATTATGTCAAAAGGGGATTATTCAAAATATAAATTAATATTCGAAAAAAATGGAGGAGAAGACGTTGATATTTGCAACTCTACAGCTGTCGTATCAAGGCATCAGGTCAAAGCGAAAAAGGACGGAAAATATCCGAATGATTATGCTAATGTTAGATCGGTAAATTCTGAACAATGCCCCTCAGGATACCAAATCAATGGGACAACAAATCAAGATAGATTTTTACATGTTATCTGTCAAGTTAATGGCTGGGACATGGATAAGAAAACTTTTACAGAAAGCTACAGTGGTGCTAAGTATGTACCTAACAAGAGTAAAGTTAAATTATATGTTTATCCAGATAACAGAAGCTTTTGTGAATTAGATAGTAGTATCTATACTCCTGTTGATAATTTTTGTAAAAATGATATTCAAGAGATTTTGAGAGATTCAGGTAATCCATTGGTGAGTGATTTAGAGCATATTGAGGAGACACTTTTTGAAATTAAAGATTTAATTTCAAGACGAATTAGTAGAGCGCATAGTGTTGGAAGTGGAGTTTATCCTGTAATATATTTCAAAGAGTTATTCAAAATAATTTCTTCAAATAATAGGCGACAAAGACAGTCGATAAGGAGAGCAAAAAATCTCTTTGCACTTTATTGGAATGAAAATTTTGATAATGATGTTGATAATACAATTATAAATGCAATTCTAAACTTAGCTGATGATGATTTTAAAAATCTATTAATTGACTTAAATCCTGATGGGAAAATTTTAGATCTAAAAAAAATGAACAATCTGGATAATTTGGTTAATAGATATAGTATTAAATATATTTTATATAATTTTTTTAGATGGTATAAAAAAGAAAAATTTATATTAGATAATTTGCAATATCAAATAAATCAGGACTCATTTAGGTTAAGTTTGATTAATGCGCCGGAAGCTGCAGCTGGTGAAGTAAGAAATGATATTATGAAAAATATAGGATTTATAAGAGCTAGTTTTGATACAGATTATTTAATTAATATGAATATTGATGGTAAAAAATTTTTGGAAGAGCAACCTATTCATGAAGAAGGGATAGAAAAATTAAGGTCTGGGTTACAGGGGGAAGCGTGGGATAATATATTTTCGATTAATTTGGAATATATTGACTATAAGAAAACTGTTCAAAAATTGAAGGGGGATAAGGATTTAGATGAATAACTTTATGAAAGAAATTTTAGAAAAGCATGACTATCAGCATATTGGTGAAAGTATTGAATTGTGGAATAATAACAATGAATTTTTTATGATTCAAGACTATGATGTAGAAGAGTTGCAATCAAGTCTTGATGAAACAAAAAATTTTTTTACTTGTCAAAAGACGAATCAGCTAATTTCAGAGTTTGAAAAAATTCAAGATAATAAGGTGAAAAAGAATACCTCTTTATTTGTGACTGTAAAATTTGAGAATCTTGAAGAATATGAACGGTTTAAGAATATAGCAATGAGAATCGAAGAGGACGAATACTATTTCAGGAAGTATGTTATTTTTTATACCGAAGAAGGTCTTATTGAGCTTAAGTCTCATGCTGACTCTTTACTTCAATACATTCAAGCCAATAGCGATGAATCAGATGAAGAAAGTTTGTTCGATAAGTATGAGAAAAATATGTTTTTTGATGATGCTTATTTTATTGCTATGCAATTGATTATCAAATTACCATTTATTTCTCTCCCTCATTCCAATGACCACTTTGAAACAATTGAAGATAGAATAGAATCAAGAATCAAAACCGCAGAATTACTTCAGCAGGAAAAACAAGTAACTCAGATTTTAGAGTTGTTTAATAGTGATAAGATTGGTTCACAACTTGAAGATACTGCCATAATAGATAGTTTACAACAAATTTTGGAGGATGGAACTTGTGAAAATCAAGAAGATTTTACTTTATAATTTTAAGAATTTTAGACATGAAACGGTTATTGATTTTAGCGATAACATAACTTTCTTAGTTGGACCAAACGGATTTGGAAAGACGACTATTTTTGATGCAATAGAGCTAGGTTTAACAGGTGATATTTCTCGAATCAATCAAAATATTCCAGTGACTGGAGAAAATATCAAGTATAATAAACCTTTCTTCCAAAATGATATTTCTGACCCAGTGATTATAAAATTATGGTTGGAAAAGTCAAATGGTAATCAGTTGGTTCTTGTTCGAAAGTTGATAAATAATAGGCCAGACGGTGGAATTTTATACGCTCCGAAGAGGTCTATCGGTCAGTTTAAGTTGTTTCGGCAGGAGGAAGCAACTGATGAAAATTTTAGTAGAGTAGATAATGATATTAAATTGTCTGAAATAGACCAGACTACAATTGATAATTTTTTAGAAATTAATGGGGAATATAAACTTGCTAAGATTTTTAATCTGTTTAACTATATTCAACAAGAAGAAACGACATTTTTCTTGAAAAAATCTGAGAAAGATAGAAGTAACGATCTCTCATTTTTGGTAAAAACTGATGAGATAGAAGATAGAATAGGTAAGATTGAAAAAGTAAATAAAGATATTAGCGATAATTTGAAATATCTTACTGATCAACAAGAGAAACTTACCCAGCAAGAACTGGATAACATCTCCTATCAAAGGTTGTTTAATCAACAGGTCTTTCAGTTTGATAAAGAAAGTCCGTTTTCTGTAGACAACCTCAGTCAGTTAGATGATTTTAAAGTTACCATTCAAAAGATTATTGAATTTAAACAGAGTTTTTCTATTTCTGAATATCAACGAAAGTTGGAGAGAGAAAAGCGAAAGAAAGAAATCAATACAATTGACAGCGCTTTACGATTTGCTATTTTGTCTCCACTTGTTCAAAGACCTAATTATCAATGGCAGTGGGAAAAATACACTTTAGAGAATCCGATATTCTTTGAATACGTACTTTTAGAAAATTACCTTCAAACATTTGAGACTATCACTCATGAATATAGGCGAAAACAACAATTAAATCAATACTGGGAGAATCTATCTACTGATATTAATCAAATGACAGTGCAGACTTTTCAGTATGTTCAAAATGATAGGTTATCAAATGATTTTGAATCACTTAAAGTTCAATTAACAAGCTACCAGACGGTAAGAGAAAGTGTTGGACAAGCAGATAAAAATTTAAGTGATTTACGACAGTTACGGAGAAAATTTGGTGAAAAATTTGATGAGCTAAGACAACATAATCATGTTGATGAAGATAAATGTCCATTTTGTAACAATCAGTTTGATTCTTTCGTTGACTTGAAGAGTTCTTATAATAATTATACAGATTACCTGACTGAAATTTCATCTAGAGATAGTCAGCGATTACAAGAAGTTCAATTATCATTGAATTCAAGAATCCAACAAGTGAAGCAAAAAATCACTGATGAAATAAACAGTCTTACTACCAACATAGATAAAAAACTATTAGATAGATTACAAGAATTGAGCGGTTCGTACCAAAGTTATTCTAAATATCTTGAGGATTTTAAAACTTTTATTCAGTCGTATACTAATATGGAACCTTATCAACTGGAGAATTTAGAATTTGATAACTATAATCATCAGTATCAATCTAGCTTACAAGAGTTTCGATCTAAATTGGTAGTTGATGATGATGTTTATAGGGTTTTAGATATTAATAGTCTGGAAAATATAAAGGGACAACTGGGCGACTTAAGAGAAAAATTTCCTGAATTGCAGTTTGAAACATACCAATTAGAATCAAGTTCATATTCGAAGATAAATATGGCGATGATTAATAGTCGATTGCATGAATTAAAACAGGCTATCCACTTAGCAATTGACGAAAAGTATGCCATTAATGAGAATTTGATAGCAGATGCTGAGAATATATTTCCTACATATTTTCAAAGTAAAGTGGAAGTATTAGAGGATATTCGTATTGGAGATCTAGAGGAGAAGAAACTCTATATAGATAAGCAGTATAAACTAGTTCAAAATCAACAGTTCCAAGACTTATCACGTCGAATAAAAATATTGGAAAAAACTGCAGAACGGTTAAAAGAAATTCATACTATATATAAAGAAGAGGTGAAAAAGTTCAAAATAGGCATTGTTAAACAACTACGCATCCCATTCTTCATATACTCAGCAAAAATGTTGCAAAATTATCAACAAGGTATGGGGATTTTCTTAACGTACAAGAAAACTACGAGTAGTGATAATGAAACGGTAGCAATTATTAGATTTAAATCCGACACTAAAAATGATCATGATGTAATGAATCAGCTAAGTACGGGGCAGTTAGCTGTTGTGTCGCTTGCATTTACTTTATCTCTGAATACTATGTTCAAGCTATCTGATAATTTGAATTT
This sequence comes from Streptococcus sp. 1171_SSPC, assembly GCF_001069335.1. Lineage (NCBI taxonomy): Bacteria > Bacillati > Bacillota > Bacilli > Lactobacillales > Streptococcaceae > Streptococcus > Streptococcus sp. 1171_SSPC. The sequence continues at coordinate 16,615 of NZ_JWAK01000017.1, read as the reverse complement.
CTTAATGATAGATGACCCTATTCAGGATATGGATGCGATGAATGTACTATCATTTATTGAGATTTTACGTCATGGTATTATTGAAAAATATCAAATTATTTTATCAACTTATAATGATCAAAATGCGTTATTTATGGGATATAAATTTGCTAATTCAAATCCTCAACCTGATATCCAGTATAAAAATGTGCGTGAATTACAAGGATAATAATTTTCTTCGAGAGCATTTAGCTCTCTTTTTCTTACTCCCATTTTCAATTTTTGTGATAACTTTTCCAAATCATCCTTGTTATCCTAATATCATTCCTAAGAAAATCAAATTGTGATTTTCTCTGGGGGTTTGGGGGCAAAGCCACCAAGTTATCTTATCGTTGGCTGTCAAAACTAGAAGGTTTTGGTCGGCTGGCGATATGATTTTTGGGATATTGTGGACACAATATCTGAGCTCGCAAAGCCTTACAAGACGGTAGATTTTGTTTTTATAAGTTTCCCGTGGTTGACACGGGGTCGGAAATTATCCAACAATAGATAAAAGTGAGGAAGTAGTATGCCAGAACAATACAGAGACATTCGCAAAGAGGTTAATTTGTCCTCAAATGAATTAGAAATGATTGACGTAATGATGAAAAATAAAGGATTTGAACACTTTTCTTCATTTGCCAGAAACAAGTTACTGGAGGACGAGTTAGAAATGACTGCTGAAAAGTGGTTCACTTTCTGGCAATCTCAAAAGCTAGAACAAATCAGTCGTGATGTTTATGAGATTTTAATATTATCAAGGGCAGAACATCAAGTCACCCAAGAACATGTATCCATTCTCTTAACCTGCGTTCAGGAATTGATACAAGAAATAGGGAACTCCATTCCTCTTAGTCAAGACTTCCGTAAAAAATACATGAGGTAGGCACATGGAAAATCGTTACCGAACCAATCTAAAGAAAGTTTTCCTATCTGATAGCGAATTGGGTCAGTTGAAACATTGTATCGACCAAAGCGGTTGTCAATCTTTTTCAGAATATGCTCGACGAACCCTACTTGACCCTGGTATGAATTTCATCACCATTGATACAACTGGTTATCAAGATTTGGTGTTTGAGTTGAAGAGAATTGGCAACAATATTAACCAGATTGCCCGAAGTGTAAACCAATCTCAGTTAATTTCAAATGATGAATTGCAGAACTTGAAAAAAGGAATCTCCGAATTGATAAGAGAGGTAGAGAAAGAGTTTAGTATTCAAGCTAAAAAGTTGAGGGAGTTTCATGGTCATCACTAGACATTTTGCCGTTCATGGAAAGAGTTATCGCAAAAAAATCATCAAGTATATTCTCAATCCTGAGAAGACCAAGAATCTTGCATTGGTATCGGACTATGGTATGAGGAATTTTCTGGATTTTCCTAGCTATGAAGAGATGGTGCATATGTATCATGAAAATTTTATCAGTAATGATACGCTTTACGATTTTCGCCACGACAGGCATGAGGGAAATCAACGACTAATTCATGCTCACCATATCATTCAGTCCTTTTCACCCGAAGATCATCTCACTCCTGAACAAATCAATCAGATTGGCTATGAGACAATGAAGGAGTTAACTGGTGGTAAATTTCGTTTTATCGTTGCGACTCACGTTGATAAAAATCACCTCCATAATCATATCATTGTTAATTCGGTTGATAACAATTCGGACAAAAAACTAAAGTGGAATTATAAAGTCGAACGAAATCTTCGCATGATTTCAGATAGATTTTCTAAAATTGCAGGTGCAAAAATTATCGAGAATCGCTATTCTCACCAGCAGTATAAATTTTATCGTAAGACTAATCACAAATATGAACTTAAGCAACGACTCTATTTTTTGATGGAAAATTCTACCGATTTAGAGGATTTCAAAAAGAACGCTCCATTACTACATGTGAAGATAGATTTCAGTCACAAGCATGCCACCTTTTTTATGACGGACTCAACTATGAGACAAGTTGTGCGTGGTAATAAACTCAATCGCAAGCAAGCTTACACAGAAGAATTTTTCAAGAATTACTTTGCCAAAAGGAAAATGGAAGAGCTTATGGAATTTCTTTTACCCAAGGTTGATAACTTAGAAAATCTGGTAAAAAAAGCAAAACTATTTGGATTAAATATCAATCCTAAGCAAAAACATGTTTCTTTTCAATTTGCAGGAGTAAAAGTGAAAGAGACAGAACTAGACCAGAAAAAATTATATGATGTAGAGTTTTTCAAAGATTATTTTGAAAAGAGAAAAGAATTGAAAGTTCCAGAACTTAAGGATTTAGTTCAAATTTATCAAGAAGAGAGATTCTCCAAAGAAAAAGAACTCCCAAGCGAGGAGAAGTTTTGGGAATCTTATCAAGAGTTTAGGAGAAACAGAGATGCTGTTCATGAATTTGAGGTAGAGTTGTCACTCAATCAAATCGAAAAAGTAGTGGATGATGGTATTTACATAAAGGTCAAGTTTGGTATTCGTCAGGAAGGGCTTATCTTTTTGCCTAACATGGAGCTCGATATGGAGGAGGACAAGGTGAAAGTTTTCATCAGGGAAACCAGTTCCTACTACATTTATCACAAAGATGCTGCCGATAAAAATCGTTATATGAAAGGCCGAACCTTGATTAGACAGTTTAGCTCTGAAAATCAAACGATTCCATTCCGCAGAAAAACGACAGTCGATATGATTAAAGAGAAGATTGAGGAAGTGTATACTTTACTTGAGCTGGATATGGATAAGCACTCTTATATTACAATTAAAGATGATTTAATTCATGAATTAGCAGCTTCAGAATTGAGAATCAATGCTTTGCAAGAACGAGTGACAACCTTAAATCAAGTAGCAGAATATTTACTGGCTTCAGTTGAAAATAAGCAAAAAATGAAATTGAATCTTTCAAAATTGAATATAACTGATAAAATTGGCATTGATGTTGTTGAGAAGGAATTGAATGAATTAGGTATCCAGATAGAATTAGAGAGCGATAGATATGAGAATATCGTATTTAAAGTGAATAAGTTTATCAATCGTTTGAGTAAGAAAATTTCAAAAGAAGAAGGGATAGGTTTTCAAAAATAACTTATCTAGTAATTGTTTATATATAATTTGTATCTTTTGGTTTATTAATTTGTATTTAAAATTTAATCATGTTACAATTGAAATTGAAATCGAATAGAAAAGGAAAATGCAAACGTGGGCACACTATTAGCAACAAGATTAAAAAATAGACGAAAAGAATTAAAAATGTCTCAGAGAGAATTGGCTGAGGGGATATGTAAACAGGGACAGATTAGTCGATTAGAGAATGGAGAATTTACTCCAGGAGCAGAATTTTTATATGCTCTGTCTAAGAAGTTAAAAGTTAGTATAGATTATTTTTTTAATGAGCAGATTGGAGAGGAGATTGATGAGCTATCAGAGTTTAAGAAGTTAGCCCAGACATTTATCACAAATCGAAATTATGAATCTTTGAAATATATATATGAATTAGAGAGTGTAAAGGTACATCGCTTGTCTCTAGTAAATAAATTTTATATGGAGTGGATAAAATCTCTTATAGATTTTTATTTCTATGGGCAAAAAGAGGAGGCTGTGGCAAGATTGGAGAAGGTACTGTCTCAGTTAAGTGTAACTGACTTGACCTACCTTCAAGTTGCAAATACTCTATTCAATTTTTATTATGATATTGAAGATTTAGAGAGTTTTAATGAAATTAGAGAAAAGTTAGAGTATCAAGTAAATCAACTCAAGTTAAACACAATCGAAGAATTAAACCTTTCTATTAAATTTAATTATAATGTTTGTCGCTATCTATGGTTGCAGAATAATACTGAAGAGGCTATTACTAAAATCACAGATACGATAAAGCAATGTAAGACGTATAGAACAACGTATCTTTTGGCTGATTTATATTTATTGATGGGAAATGTCAGCAAGAATTTTTCTTCTAAAGTTGCAGTAAAAGAGTACTTTGAAACGGCTTATTTTCTATATAAGCTTGAGGGAAATATGTCAATGGCTCTTAAAATTGAGCATTACATTGCAGATATAACAGAATAGTAAAGACGATGTTCAATTAAGCATCGTTTTTTCAACCCAAAATAATACAAATATGTATTTAATAAAAATAAATAAAAAAATATTATCAAAAATGTTGACAGTATTATATTGAAGTGTTAAAATGAGTGCAAGAAAATATTAGGTTTTGTGTCTATAAAAGATCACCAAAAACTTACTATAGACTGAGTGAATGTAAAGAGACTTCAACCTTTAAAGAATTGAGAGGTAAAATTAATGAATGAATTAGAAGTTAGATTTGAACTCAACGATGAGAGAGATTATAATAATGCTATTTCATATTTAGAAAAATCTTATAAATTTAAGAGTGAAAATAAGCAAGTTGATGAATATTTTAAAACAAAAGGAAGAGAATTTGAAAATGATGAGGTAGGAAGCTTTATCTACAGAATTCGCCAAGAAGATGATAATAGAGCAAGTGTTTTCACAAGAAAAGATACGATAAAACAAGGAATGTGGAGTGAAAGTGAAATAGAGTTGGAATCTGAAAAATTAGAATTTGTAAGGAATATCTTGCAAGATGGTTTTTCAAATATTTTCACAATAAGTAAACATAGAAAGACTTATCATGATGCATTAGAAAATAAAACGATTAATCTAGATAAGATTGATAGTCTTGGATTTTATCTTGAGATAGAGATTTTAGGAGATTTTTCAAAAGAAGATTATCATAATTTTTATGAGAAAATGTGCGAAGAGTTCTCGTTTTTAAATTCAAAAATAGAAACAAAGGGCTATGTCCAATTAATGAGAGAAAAAAATGGACGTAATTGAAATTATCAAATAGTCTTGTTGGGATTGTTTACTCAATTGCTGAATTTGAAAGTTTGATAGCAGTAACCCTTCTTTCTACTTTTTGAATAAGAAGGATGCCTTTAGGGATAGTGGTAAGTAATACTAACGCCTCTTTGAGAGGCAAGTGACGAGTCAAGAGCAATAAGGCTTGAACGAAGTGAAAGCCAGCGTCTTTAGGCGCTGACTGGTAATTTGGGCTTATAGCCCTAGTACAACCACCCGTTTGACGGGTGGTTATGATTCCCAATTATCAATTAGATATTCTGGAAGAAGAGAATCAGACAAAATATAAAATTTTTATACGTGAGACAACCTCATACTTTGTTTATAACAAAGAACATTCGGATAAGAATCAGTATGTCAAAGGACGAATATTGATAAGACAGCTAACCAACGATAGTCGAGTAATACCATACAGAAGATTTACAGTTAAGAGTCTACAGGAAAAGATTACTGAGATTAACCTCTTCATTGAATTAACTGAAGCAGATAAGAAATACCAAGACATTAAAGATGAGTTAGTAAAAGAAATAGCAGAGATAGATATAAAACTAAATCAAATTAATGAAAAAATCGCCAACTTAAATAAGATGGCGGAAGTGCTTATCAATTTGAAGAGTGAGGATGTGAGCAGTCGAAAGCTTGCAAGATATGACTTTTCAAAATTAAATTTGCCAGAATCAATTACAGTAGAACAAGTAAGCGAAGAAATAAGAGCGTTTCAAGAGGAGCTAGATCATTATCTTTATGAGTATGAAAGCTTAATAAAAAATCTAGAAATGTTTGTAAAAGTACTGAATGATAAGAATTTTGATAAAAAATTTAGTATAGAAATACTATTGGAATAACAAGAACTAATCCTATGGTGGTTAAAGATTAACTACCTTTATGTTATTGATTAATATATTTGTCATAGTGCTCTTGATACTGTGCTTTTATATTATGTTCTCCTAAAATTTCAAACACCTGAAGTGCTTGTTTCATCTTTTCGATTCCGTTCGCAGGATTGCGCTTAAATTCAAAATACCCACACGTATATAAGAAGACGGTTTGTTCATAATAGTTCAATTCATTGTTTAGTAATTTTTTTACTTCTTTGATTAGAAAACTACAATTTTGAAATTCTTCATTATCAATACTAACAATTAGGCAATTGATTGCTAACTGTGTAACAAGACGTTTATTTGTCTTGTTCAAAGTTGAATAGAGATAATTTTTTAACATTTCTATAGTTAATAGGAAGTAGGAGTTATAATTAATTGTTCTTACACAGTTACCTAATAAGATAATTTCATAGTAACCCCAGTTTTCAACTTTAAAAAGATAATCTGTAAGTTGTAATAATTCCTCGTCCGAGGGGAGAAAATTTTTATTTGTGGTATAGAGAATCGATTTTACCATTGTCTTTTCATAAGGACCCAAGTTAAAACTTGAAGAGTTTGATAGTAATTCAATAATACTAGCAAAATTTTTTGAGGAGTAGTGTTTTCGGATATATTGCACCAAGTTAGCGAATGATCCAGTTCTAGTAGAATTATTGTCATGAAGAATAATAAATTCATCCAAAGTTATATGTAATTTATCTAAAATATTGATTAGTCGAATACAAGAGATTTCTGATTCTCCCCGTTCAAATCTAGAGATTTGAGATTTAGATAAATTACTATCAGCAATTGAACATAAACTGATTTGCTTTCCTTTTCGAATTTTTCTGAGTGTTATACCAAGTTTTGATTTCATATTTCCCATTTTCCCAACAAAATTTCAAAGATTATTTATTTATTATACAATAAATAAATAATAAAGGGATGTTCAGTATGAAAAAACTTTTAAAATTTACATGAATATTGTTATTGATTATGGATATTATCATTATAGTTGGAGGTTGAATCTTACCTGTACAGGTAAGTGTTTAGTTATAACTAAATACTTATTTTGGATTATTATGAAATAGACGGTATTTGTTATCTTGATTTTAGAGTATCTGGCGAGGATGTATATTTCATTGAGTTAGAAACTATGTATGGTTTAAGTGAAAATAGTGCGGTATCAACTTTTGCAAAGAGGTTTGTAATAAGCCTTACCGTTTTAATAAAAAGTGATATTCATCGTGGTTTAACTAGAAAGAAGGGACATTTTGGATATAAACAAGAAAACGTTTTATACAATAACTTTTGGTGAATTTATATCAAATATTGGAGATAGATTTCAGAAAATTGCTTTTCCAATCTTAATTTACCAAGAATTTCATTCGTCTTTTGCAATGGGAGGAATGGTGATTATTGAATTGCTACCTCAATTCTTCTTGGGATTTGTTATGGGTTACTTATTAGATAATTTCAATAAGAAAAAAATACTATTATGGTCTACATTAATACCTGCATTATTATGTAGTGTAATACCGATATTATCTAAATATTCAGTTTCTATATTTTTTTACTATGTTATTGCATTTTTGATACCTTTATTTTCGACACTTTTTCAAACAGGATTCTCAGTCATTACTCCGGCCTTATTTGAGAAGGAAGAATTGCAAAAATATAATTCTCAGTTTCAAGGTGTCCGAACTATTTCAAAATTAATTTCTCCAGCTATAGCAGGTGTACTAATGTTAAAGTTTAATATTAATAGCATTTTTTTTATTAATAGTGCTTCTTACTTGTTATTATTTCTTTCAATACTAATTTCATATATTCCAGATCAAGAACACAAGGAGAATGGTAATGATGATATAAAAGAAATTTTTGTAGGTTTTAAAGAGAACTTTACAAATATTAAATTGAGGATTTCTTTACTCTTTACTATTGTTGTGAATATCGCTATGCTAGGTTTCAATGCAACGATTATTTTTTATTTACAGGATCAATTAAAATTATCAAATAGTCTTGTTGGGATTGTTTACTCAATTGCTGGATTTGGAAGTTTGATAGCAGTAACCTTTCTTTCTACTTTTTTGAATAAGAAGGATGCCTTTATCTTGATGAATATATCAATGGCAACTATCCCACTTGTCATTATGGCGAGTGGAATAGTAGAAAATTGGATATTTTTTGGAATTTGTTATTCAATTTTGAGTGGATTAATTACAATAGCTTCTGTTTCGATTACAACAATACAGCAACAAGAAAGTACTGTGTATAATATTGGAAAGATACTTTCTAGCTCTTTTGTAATAGCTACCATTTTTGCTCCTTTTGGAGGGATACTGGCTGCTTATTTTAATTGGCTTTTAAACCCGAGATTAAGTCTAGTTATTTTGGGATTACTAAGTAGTTTATTGGTTATTCTTATAAAGAGTTATGAAAAAAAATTAAGGGGAGATAAATAAGATGAATGAAAAATACCTATTTAATTATGAATAATCTAGGTATTAGCTTTTATAAAAGACAATTCTAAGATATAAATTCAAAAAAATATCACAATTATTTGCTAAAAACTATTAACAATAGTTTATTATAATGCTATGATCAATTTATGAGTAGTTTATCCAGGGTTGGCGAAATTGGTAAACGCGCCTATGATACAGGTAGGTTCGACTGAATGTCTATTGGAGGTTCAAGTCCTTCACCCCGCATATGAAATATTTTTAAATTGTAGTAATGCTTTATAATAAGTTTTACTGTTTTTTAATTTTATTGAGGTAAATCAAATGAATATTGTAGTTTTATATGGTGGTAGGAGTCCTGAGCGGTTAATTTCGGAAGTTTCTTCAGAACAAGTTGCTGAGGCGCTAACTACTGATAATGTAATAAGACTAAATTTAAATGGAATATATAATTTTGGTGATAAAGCCATAAAGAATTTTTCTCAAATCTATAAGTTGTATCAAGAAGGAAAGTTATCGGAATTTGATATTGATCAAGAATTGGAAATAACAGATTCAGTTATTGAAATTTGTAAATTAGCAGATATCGTCTTTTTATCTACACATGGAGGAATTGGTGAAAATGGGAAGTTGCAGGCATTACTAGATATTTATAATATAAACTATACTGGTAATGGATATCAAAGTAATGCTATAAGTTTAGATAAGAAATTATCAAAGCGACTTGTGAGTACAGTTGGAATTAAGGTACCCTATGAGTATATGGATGAAAATGAGTTTGTTTTTCCGTTAGTAATAAAACCGAATGATAGTGGTTCAAGTATTGGAGTTAGAATTATTAAAACTAAAGAAGAAATACAACGGTATGATTTGAAGAATTACAATGTCGAAGAATATATAAATGGAAGGGAGTTTTCTATTGGAGTTATTGGTGAGAAAATTTTAGAACCAATTGAGATTGTAATTGAGAATGGTTTTTATGATTATCAAAAAAAATATACTCCTGGAATTGTTAAGGAAATTTGTCCTGCTAATATATCTGATGAGCTAAACAAACGACTGAAAAAGTCTGCTAAAACAGTTCATGATTTAATGGGATTTGAAGTATATTCAAGGACGGATTTCATTGTCGATGCCAATGATAAAATTTATTTTATTGAAACGAATAGTATCCCTGGTATGACTCCGACTAGTTTGCTACCCAAGGAGGCTGAAGTAGATGGAATAGGTTTTAGTAATTTATGTAAGAGAGTAATCGAACTGAGCATAGAAAAATATCAGTAGTGAGAACTATATTTTCGTTTTTTTCTCTTGTTAGATACACCATATAAATAATTCGGAAAAATTTATTTTTCTTTGGAAATATTATGTTGTTTTAAAATTTTAATAGTGATTGTAACCTTTTACTGACTGTTAAGTATTTGGTATCACGAGAAAACTATCTATTTTTATGGCTACATATATAGTCCCTTTATAAGTTCAAAAATCAATTAAATGCGTGATTGGTGATGTTACAAAAAAGTTATTTACTTATGAATTTTTGAGTGGAACATACCAATATTTTGATAGCTAATTTTATCGCATTACACCTATAATATCATGGTAAATATTTGTCAAAATAATAACAAAAAACTTTTTTGAAGAGATCTATTCAAAATAGCATTCAAAAATCGAGTGAGTGTAGTTGAGAAAGCAATTATTACTTACTCTTTTTTTTAAGAAAAATACATAAAAATATAAGTCTATATATAGGTTTGGAAATTCTGTTGTCCGATTTGGACAATATACTAAATATTTAAAAATTATGGTCTATACTTTTTCTTAGGAGAAAGCTAGATGTACAGACGTTTGAGAGATTTGAGGGAAGATCACGACTTGACACAAAAACAAATAGCTGAAATACTTTCGTTTACAAACTCAGCTTATGCTAAAATTGAACGGGGTGAGCATACGTTAACAGCAGATGTATTGGTAACTCTCTCAAACTTTTACGATGTCAGTACAGACTACCTATTGGGATTGACAGATTTTCCTGATAAAATTCGCTTTAGAAAATAATCTCCTCAATTTCATAGAGTGTGAAAATGAGGAGATTTTTTATTTGTTCTTTGACAATTGAATAGTCCAAAATGGTACTTTCCTCATTTGTGGAGCAGATTTGAATGGCTCGCCATGATAAGAGCGATTTTAAAACCATCAATAAAATAGAGCGATACTTTATATGCCATGATACAAATGATATACAATGATACTTCTGACCGTTCAGGCTGCCAACGTAAAATAACAGCAAGTGAAATTCTTATGATGACTTCATCAGTCATGCCATGGAGGAGATTGATAAAAGATAAAAGGGAAGTGATTTTTTGAAATCAAATTTAAAAAATTATATAGTCGAGCTAGAGATGCTAAATCTATTATTCTTAAAAAAACTTATTAGCGAAAAAGAATATGAAAAAATAAAGCTGAAACTGCGTAAAATATACACAAATTAGCTGACCTTTTTTATTTGTTGCGGTAAAATAAATGCAGAGAAATAGGAGGTTAAGCCATGTCAAACAACGTTGAAATTATAAAAGCAAATCCTTTAGTAACTAGAAGAAATGATAATAGTGGTTCTTTATCGAGGAGAGTAGCAGCATATTGTCGTGTTAGTTCCGATAGTGATGATCAAAAAAATAGCTATGATTCTCAAGTTCGTCATTATAGAGAGTATATATCACAGCACCAAGATTGGATTTTGGTTGACATTTATGCTGATGAAGGGATTTCAGGAACTCAAGTTGGAAAAAGACAAGATTTTCAAAGATTGATTTCAGATTGCCTTGATGAAAAAATAGACTATATTATTACCAAAGCCATTGCTCGCTTTGCTAGAAATACATTAGATACTCTCAAATATGTTCGTTTGCTCAAAGATAAACAAATTGGTGTATTTTTCGAAGAAGAAAATATTGATACTTTAACTATGGATGGTGAGTTACTATTGACGATATTAAGTTCAGTGGCTCAACAGGAAGTTGAAAATACATCTGCCCATGTTAAAAAGGGTTTAAAAATGAAGATGCAACGTGGAGAACTTATTGGTTTTCAAGGTTGTCTTGGTTATGACTATAATCAAGATACAAAGTCGATATCAATAAATGAAAAAGAAGCCAAGATAGTACGTTATATTTTTGAACGATACATTGATGGTATTGGGGGTAGGGCAATAGCTAGAGAACTTGATGAACTAGGTTATAAAACTCCGAGAGGTCTTGATCACTGGCAAGATACAACAGTTTTAGGAATTATTAAAAACGAGAAGTATAAAGGTGATATTCTAATGGGAAAAACTTTCACTGTTGATCCCATTAGTAAGAGACGTTTAATAAATTTTGGTGAAGAAGATAAATACTACATTAAAAATAATCATGATGCAATAATTAGTCCAGAAATTTTTACACAGGCGCAAGAAATTCGATTACGGAGATCAGGAAACAAAAAAACCATAGCAAATACAAAAGGTAAACGAGAAAGATATTCAAGAATGTACCCTTTTAGCAGTAGATTAGAATGTGGTTTTTGTGGTACTGTTCTGTCTAGAAGAAGTTGGCACTCTAGTTCAGAGTACAAAAAGATTATTTGGCACTGTACAACATCTATAAAGAGAGGTAAAAAGCATTGCACTCATAGTAAAGGGATAGAGGAAAAAGCAATAGAAAATGCTTTTTTACAGAGCTACCAACAGTTGTTTTATGAAAATAATAACCTAACTGAAGACTTTCTTGAAATTATAAAAGAAGAGCTTACTGATGATACCTTAAAAGTGGAGTTGAATAAGATAGTAAGTAAATTAAATTCGTTGTACAAAAAAGAAGAAAAATTAGTTTCAATGAATCTAGATGGAAAAATAAGTGATTCTGTATATGAAGATAAATTCAATCAAATACAAATTGAGAAAGAAAAACTTTTAGAAGAAAAAGTAAACTTAGAAGTAACTTTAAAATCAGAAGTTGATATAAAAAGTAGATTAGAAAATTTTAAAGAAATTTTAACTTCACAAAAGACTTTGAAGGAGTTTGACAAGGACATTTTTGAAAGTATCGTTGAAAAAATCATAGTAGGCGGAATAAATTCTGATGGAGAAATTGATCCAGCAATGTTGACTATAATTTTTAAAACAGGAGATTCTTCGACTAAAGATGCAAAATCTTACAAATCTAAAAGGAAGAATGCTAAAATAGATAATGATAAATTGTGTTTTAATGCCGTAACCGATGACGAAAAAAAGTGTACAAATAAAGAAAACAGCGCATGTTGAGGCAGTATCACTGCTTGTACGAGCTGAGGCATCAGCGAAGTAGAAGTAGATGATCTGCCCATGCGATAGGACTCGTAGAATGAGGAGGGAATCTGACGAAATGATACGGTAAGTCCGAACCGTCGAGTGTGTAAGTTTGTTAGAAAAACATTTTTAATCTTCATAAGATTTAAAATTAACTACAATAAAAAGGAACTATTATCATGGGAATGTTCGATGATTTTGAGTACAAAGAAAACTACCAAAATGAAGAAAAAGTAATTGAAGTACTTAAAAAGATTTTAAGAGCAATTCATCAAAATAACTATCGAGATATTATGGATTGTGTTGATGGTTCAGAAGTTGATGATGTAAGAGAGTTACTTGAATATATTGACGATTCATTACAATTAAATGATTTTGATAAAATTGATGAATATGGTGTAGAATGTAATTTCCATCCGAATTATGAGTACTCCCAACTACAAGTTTATGAATTTAATGATCAAACCGGCTTTGTTGTTGAATATGCGATGACCTCCGATTCTGAATTAGTAGATTTAACCCTACAATTAGAATTTTTATACAATAATGATGGTTACAAAATAACTTCTGTAGATGTAGATCCTGGATAAACCAAACTTAATTATCTTCGTTATATGATAAATACGTATATTAAGGATAAATAATTTAATTGTAAATTGCTTAAAATATTGGTTAGTTTTTCAAATATTGGAAGAATGAAAGATGTATCTATTGGAATTGTACCAAAATGATTATTCTAAAGATTTAGTCGTGTTTGATTCTTTAGAAGATGGAAAAGACTTTGTATCTAAAATAACTGGATATACTCTAGAAAATGATTTTGTTCAAGGTAATAAAGTAGAAATAACGAACATTTAGATGAAAGGTTTAGAGTAAACATGAGTCTCTTATTTGAAGAATTTAAAACCATTTGTTTCCATTTAAATCGAGTCGGAATTACACCGACACTGATGGGTTCTTTGGGATTGGAGTTTAGAACGAAAGAAAATTGGGGGCCGTCTGACATTGACATTCATGTGCCTGGTGACCCTAGAGGTTGGGAAGCACCTGATCATCTCAGAATTTATGAATGGGACAAGATAATGAAAGTGATGAAAGACTTAGGCTACGTCTTAATAGATATTCATGAGCATGAATTCCAAAAGGATAGAGTGAGTGTTGAATTTGGAAGTATCGATTCCTTACTTGATTTTGCAGGAGTTTCGGAATCGGATATAGAGCTTATTCACATTGAAGGCATCGCTTTTCGTCTTCCAAGTCTGGAGCAGTATCTGAGTATTTACAAAGCTTCTTCTCAAGACTCCTATCGAAATGATCACAATAACAATAAGGATTTTAAAAAGATCGAGTGGCTGGAAAGACATTTGTAAATTATCATATAAAAAGTAGTAAATTGTAAGACTGGCTGCTATGTTATTTTTATTATCATTTTTATTGCTTATTTAATTTATACAATATTGGCGAGTAATAGAATTAGTAAGGAAACATCATTTTAAAATTTAGATCAGGATATCCATTATTGAAAGTAACGATTTGCTAATTAGATGATCTATGTTAGAGAATTATCTATTATAATTTAAAGTGGAGTGATGAATGTCGTTTCTTTTGGAACTGGTGAAAATCTTTCCGTTCCACAGTATCATTTTAAAATGATTTTCATTGTCTTTTGTTTATTAGTATAAAAGCAGCATATTACCACATGTTGAGGCGGTATCACTGCTTGTACGAGTTGTGGCATCAACGAAGTAGAAGTAGATGTTCCGCCCATGGGATAGGACTCGTAGAATGAGGAGGGAAACCGACGAAATGATACGGTAAGTCCGAACCGCTGATTGTGTGACTCTACTCTTCAGATATGAGACAGTCGAAAAGTAGAAGGGGATGGTATTGGTATCAATCAATGAGTAACAAAGTAACAGCATGATTCGAAACATTTGCTTATAATTTGCGGAGGAACATCAATATGGATGGAATAACAAAAGATTCTATAAAAACGGCTAAACTAATAAAACAATTATGGCCCCAATTGACCGATAAAGAAGCTATTGATGAAGTAAAAAAATATACGAATGGCAAAAATACTGCAATCTTTACTGAAGTTGAAGGTGACACAATTGTAGGTCTAGCACTATGTTCACTCAGATTTGATTATGTTGAAGGTTGTAGATATAGTCCTGTTGGATTCTTAGAAGGGATTATTGTCGACGAGGAATATCGTTTAAAGGATATTGCTAAAAATCTCTGTACAAAATGTGAGGAATGGGCGAAAAAAAAAGGATGTAAGGAATTTGCAAGTGACTGTACTTTAACGAATACGGATTCTATAAGATTTCATCTTAATATTGGATTTCAGGAGGCAAATAGAATTATTCATTTTAAGAAAAAATTATAATTTCGAAACGTGAATAAACTTGTTTAAACTTTATGTATCTTTAGAAAGTGTGAAAGATTGGACGAACAAATTTTTTTGATGGGTGGAAATCCGCCGATAAAGAACCAAACGATTGTTAAAAAAATAGTGTCATTAAGGAAGATCGAAAGAATTATCATTTTTACAGTTTATCGAGAAAATTGGGAACCCTATATGAAAAAGTACACGGAAGTTTTCCAAAGCCATTTTCCTAACCTAAACACTGATTACTTACTCTTGGACACTGAGCAGATTGATTTTGATAGCTATATAGATGCTGATGTCATTATCATCGGTGGTGGAAATACAGAAAAGTATCTAGCTACTTATGTCAATCAAGAGTTCAAAAATTATATCGATCATATGCTTAATAAAGGGGTAAAAGTTATAGGGTTTTCTGCAGGAGCCCTATTATTAGGAGAATAGGGTCTATATCTCACCTAATGATCATTCAGATCATCAGATAAAGATTAAAAATGGCTTGGGAGTTTTTAGTCAGTTTTTAATTAGTGTCCATTATGATTCATGGAATGATAAAGCTAATAAGGATAGAGCTGAAGAACTCGTTAATGTTCCCATAATTCCACTAAATGATCATTCCTGTCTTATCTTGGATAAACTTGGAAATATCATAGAGAAAATTGACTAGTTTTAATCATGCGAATTTGAATCTACGAAACTAAAGTATTGACGAAATGAATAATGAAAAGCCTTGATTATAGGGCTTTTTTTTGCATTTTTGTGATAGAATATACGTAGTTATAATCGAGAGCAACTAAGAAGCAGAAAAAAATATTATACATAGAATAATCAAAATAAGGAAGATAAAATGACAGAAATTGATAAAAGGAATTTAAAAAATTATCTTTATATTACATTTGGAATTACTTATATAGCTTGGGGGATTCTTGCCATCTTTACTCAATCTCATATTTTGGGATTAGAAACGATTATAGGGAGAATGTTACACATAGTAGGTGCACTTGGACCAGCAATTGCAAGTGGCTTTTATTTGAAAAGAAATAATATAAAATTTAAACATTTTGTATTTAGTAAGAAAGAAAATAGTAGTATTTATTTCATTATTCATTTGTTAGCAATTTTGATACTATTTTCTGTATCTTCCTTAGAATTAAACGGAATATCCATTTATTTAATGCCACTATTCTTTATTCAATTAATTTTTTTTGGTGGTGGACATGAAGAATTAGGGTGGAGAGGTATACTACAACCCTTACTTGATAAAAAATATACATATTGGCAATCTAATTTGATTGTAGGATTAATTTGGGGGATATGGCATCTGCCTTTATGGTTTATTGTTGGAGAAAGTCATCAAGGATTTCCTTTTATTTTATTTTTTATATATACGTTATTTTTAAGTTTTGTTTTAGGACTTCTTTACCGTCAAACAAAATCTGTCGGTTACTGTTTATTATTTCATGCGTTCGCAAATTTGTTAAATCTCTATTTTGTGTTAAAAATTAATCTTATTTTTATTATCATTTTTATTGCTTATTTAATTTATACAATATTAGCGAGTAATAGAATTAGTAAGGAAAAGGATTTTAAATTTTAGATCAGCTTATCCATTATTAAAAGTAACGTTTTTTTCCTTTTTTGACGAATTCTATTCCGTAACAATCAATCAATTTAATCATGTACCTAAGATTAGAAT